>NZ_JBKKAP010000015.1:0-62394 GCF_046714615.1 Paeniglutamicibacter sp. | reverse complement strand
CCCCGGCGGGTGCATGATGGAAGGAGGCAGGCGCTACGTCGAAAAGGGCCTGCCAGACGGACGGAAACGCATAAGGGAGCTGATGTGCCATGGACATGATGGGCATGGTTTGGGCCATGGGGGTCATTGTTGTTGTCACGGTAATTTTGGGTTTCATCGCCACACACGGGAACAACAAGAAACACTACGGCTGAGGCTGCGGGCACCGCCGGCGTGAACTGCTCGAGGGCGCTGCGGGTGTCCTTGCTCATACGCGCGTCCACATGGTGGAAGCTGCTTGCGGTTTGCCCATAGAATTGCCCAGTGCCAGATCTTCAGCCCGTAACAGTGTCCATCGCCCGCACGGTTCAGCCCGGCTACCACAGGCAATTTGCCGCCTGGGCACTGGCCGGCCAGGAACTGGCACGCGAGTGGCCCGGCTACCTTGGTTCCGGCTGGGTGAGGACAGGGCCGCACTCGGATGAATGGCATGTCATGAACCGGTTCTCCGACGTACTTTCGCTGCGGGACTGGGACGATTCCAACGAGCGCCGCTGGTGGATTGACAGCGCCGGCGGGCTGATGCAGATGACCCGGGTGGAACACCGGACGGGCATTGAAGGCTGGTTCGATCAGCCGGGGGATGTGTCCATCAGTGTCGCCGAAACCGTGGTGCCACCCCGGTGGAAGCAGGCCGTGAGCATTTTCTTGCCGTTCTTCCCGCTGAGCCTGCTGTCCAACTTCCTGCTGATGCCGCTGCTGGGGGAATGGCCGTTGGTGCTGGCGGTGCTGCTGAACATCTGCATCCTGACGCCGCTGATGACCTATATCTTCCTGCCGGTGACCACCCAGTTGCTCAGGCCTTGGCTGCAGAAGCCGCGGCGCCGGAAAAACCGCTAGCCCGGAAGGCCCGCCTCGATCGCGCAAACGATCTCGGGATCATCGGGTTCGGTCTGGGGGCGGAAGCGCCTAGTTTCGCCGGAGGGCAGAAGCAGGAACTTCTCGAAGTTCCAGGTGACGCGCCCTGCTTTCCCGTTGGCGTCCTTCGTCTTCTTGAGCTCGGTGTACAACGGGTGTTCGTTCCTGCCGTTGACCCGTATGCGGTCAAAGACCGGAAAGGTGACGCCGTAGGTGCTCGAGCAGAATTCCGCGATCGCCTCGTTGCTGCCCAGTTCCTGCATGAACTGGTTGCTGGGGAACCCAAGCACGGTCAGTCCGCGTTCCCCGTAGGTTCGCTGCAGCTCCTCGAGTTTGGCGTATTGCGGGGTCAGGCCGCAGCGTGAGGCGACGTTCACCACCAAGATGACATTGCCGGAATGCTCTGCGAGGGATGTCGTCTTTCCATCCATCGTGCTGATGGGAATGGTATTGATGTCCATGCTTGGTACAGCAACGGGGACAATCGAGGCATTCCCGCACATCCATGCTTTTTCGGTTCCGCAACACGAATGCCTGCTGGAACCGGCCGGAAACGACAAAGGCGCGGTCGGTATGGTCCCCACGGAGGGCCACACCAACCGCGCCTGCCGTGTTCACGGCCCGAAGGCCATGACGGGTGCGAACTAGCCGCGCAGGTGCCGGCGGTTCCGGAGCATGATCAGTGCCGGGATCAGCAGCAATGCCACCGGGATCAGTAGCAGCAGCGCGCTGGGGCCGCTGCCGATCTTTGACGCCGAGACCGCCCGCGTGCTGGCCTCCAACCTCGAGGTGCCGCTTGCCAATTGGGTGGAGCCCTCGGAGAGGGTGGACAGGCCCGTGGCGAGCTGCAAGTTTCCGTCGGCGAGCCTGTTGGCACCGTCATCGAGCTTGGTGGCACCGGTGGACAGCTCCCCGGAACCCTTGCGCAAAGCCTCCAAGCCCAGTCCCAGGGTCTCGGTTCCGCCGGCGAGCTTGGCAGCCCCGGCGTCCAGATCGCCTGCACCGCGGGCAATCTTGGCGTTGCCTTCGGCCAGTTTCCCGGCACCGGACACGAGCTTGTCCGCACCTGCTGCCGCCTTGTCGGCGCCCTGCGCCAGGGCGGGGGTCTTGGCTGCCAGCTTGGAGGTGCCCGCCTTCAGCTCACCGGTTCCGGTGGCCAGCTTGTCGGTTCCGGCAGCAAGCTTTTTGCCGCCGGCCGCCAGTTCCTGGGCGCCCGAGTTGAGCTTGGCCGCTCCGGCGTCCAGGGTTGAGGTGCCGTCCGCGAGCTTGGTGCCGCCCGCCGCCAGGGCGTCGGCGCCGGTGGTGAGCTTGCCCGCTCCGTCCTGGAGCGAAGCGGTTCCCTTGGCCAGCGTGCCGGCCCCGGTGCTGAGCTTGGTGGTGCCGGCGGCCAGGGCATCGGTGCCCTCTGCCAGCTGGGAGGCCCCGTTGCCGAGGGATCCCAGTCCGGCCAGCAGGCCCTTGGAGGAGTCGTTGAACCCGGCGTCGAGCTGTCCGAGCCCTGCGTTGAGGTTCTTGGCCCCGGCATTGAGGTCGGTGGCTCCGGCCTTCAGCGTGCCGATGCCTTCGCCCAGGGCCTTGGACCCCTCGCTGAGCTTGCCCAGTCCGCCATCGAGCTTGGCGGCCCCGGACTTGATGGCCTGCGCGCCGTCGTTCAACGCGCCTGTTTGGTCAGTCAGGTCCTTGGTCCCCAGCTTCAGGGAATCCATGCCGTCGGCAAGCTGGCCACTGCCGGAGGCCAACTTCTTTGCCCCGGCGGACAGGTTGGTGGTCCCGGCGTGCAGCTTCTCCATTCCGCCGTTGAGTTCCTGGGAACCGGCATGCAGTGCGTTGATCTTTTCCAGCAAGAGGCCCGCGGGCACCGCCGGGTTCGCTTTCACGAACTCGGCAAGATCGCCCAGGCCGCCGGAGAGGCGTCCGGAGCCGGCGGTCAGCTCTTCCGTTTTCGAATCGGCGGTGACCAGCCCGTCGGCCAGGCCCTTGGCGCCAGCCTCCAGGCCCGCGGCACCTTCGTGCGCCGCCACGATGCCGCCGCGCAGCTGCGGTGCGGCATCGGCCAGCGCCTTGGTTCCCGCCGCGAGCTTGGTGCTGCCGGTGGCAAGCCGTCCCGAGCCGTCCTTGAGTGTCGCCACGCCTTCGAGCAGGGCGGGGGCCTTGCTCGCCAGTTCCTCGACGCCGCCAAGCAGCATGCCGCTGCCGGCCGCAAGGGCATCGGATCCCGCGGCGGCGCTGGAGGTGCCCGCGGCAAGCTTCTGCGCGCCGTCATTGGCCGCCTGGGTTCCGGCCGCGAGCTTCTGCGCACCGTCGTTGGCCGCCCCGGCACCTGCCGAGAGTTGTTGAGCGCCGGCCGAGAGGTTCTGGGCCCCGGTGTTGACCTTGCCGCTGCCCAGACCCAGCAGGGACATGCCTGCCGAGAGCTCCAGGGATCCGTTCTTTAGCGACTGCGCCCCGGCATCCAGTTTGCTGGTGCCCGCGGCGAGAGACCCGGCTCCGGTGGCCAACTTGGTGGATCCCGCACCGAGTGCACCTGCACCCACGGTTGCGTCCTTGGCGCCGGCGGCCAGCTTGCCGGCGCCGGCGTTGAGCTTGCCTGCCGCGGCATCGACGGCGTCGGTTCCTGCTGCGATCTTGTTGACACCAGTGGACAGGTCTGCGGCTCCGTTGCCGATCTTGGTGGAACCCGTCGCGGCGTCCTGGGCGCCTGCCGAAAGCTTGGACGTTCCGGCGTGCAGCGATGTCGCGCCTTCGTTCAGCTTTCCTGCACCGCTTGCGGCTTTTTGAGCGCCAGTTGCCAGCTTCTGCGCTCCCTCGGATAGAGCTCCGGTGCCGGTGGCAAGTTCGGCAGCGCCGGCGGCTGCCCCGGTGGATCCGTCGGCCAGCTTCGCCACGCCGTCATTGGCCTTGCCCATGCCGTTGTTGAGGGCGGTTGCGCCGGTGGCGACCTGGGAGGAGAACATCGCGTAGAAGGCGACGAAAGCTATGAGGAACAGGCCGAGCAAAACCGTGATGACTGCATGCAGCAGCGTGTGCCGTTTGGCTGCAATATGTGCATTCAACTGGACTCCTTGGAGGTCGAAAGGGATGGATGGTGAAGCCTGCGGCCACGGCAATTTTGGGCGCACAAAGGTACGCCACTGTCCGTGGCCAGGCGTTGCGGGAGGGTCCTGCGGCCGGTGACCGGCCGAACCCAAGGTGGAGCTGTGATCTGGATTACAAAGGGGCTAGACCCATTGAACTTACTGCCGGGTAGGTTTACAAGGGTTTTGGGAAAATAACTTACTCGCCGGTAGCTTATGACGTCTTTCGTGCGCCCCGCGGACCGGAACGAAAGCCGAACCTCGGGCACCGCGGTCGTTGTCCATTGCCCGATCGGCGCAAAGCCGGCCGGGAAGTTGTAGGCTCGCACTCATGGTGAGATTTCTGATTTTGGCGCTTTTGTCCTTGCTCGGGTTCATCGCCATCGTCGCCGCCTCGCTGGGCCCCGGCGGGTGGTGGGTGATCGCCGTGCTGGCGGTCCTCCTGCTGGCACTCGGAATCCACGACGTCATTCAGACCAAGCACGCAATCCTGCGGAACTTCCCGGTGCTGGGGCGCATGCGCTTTTTGCTCGAGTCGATCCGCCCCGAAATCCAGCAGTACTTTATCGAGCGCAACACCGACGGTCGGCCCTTCGACCGTGACACCCGCTCGTTGGTCTACGCGCGGGCCAAAGGGGCGGACAGCCACAAGGCCTTCGGCACCGAACGCGACGTCAACGAGGTCGGCTACGAATACCTGTTGCATTCCACCGTCCCCGTCGAGGTCAGCAAGGTCCAGCACCGCGTGCGCATCGGCGGCCCGGACTGCACGCAGCCCTACGACATGTCCCTGATGAACATCTCCTCCATGAGCTTTGGCGCGCTGTCGAAGAACGCCGTGCTGGCCATGAACAAGGGCGCGGCCATGGGCGGGTTCGTCCATGAAACCGGCGAGGGAGGGCTGGCCCCCTACCACCTGGAACACGGTGCCGACCTGTTCTGGGAAATCGGTTCCGGCTACTTCGGCTGCCGCGATGCCGAGGGAAACTTCGATCCGGATCTCTTCGCGCTCAAGGCATCGAACGAGCGGGTCAAGGGCATCACGCTCAAGCTCTCCCAGGGTGCCAAGCCCGGGCTCGGCGGCGTGCTGCCGGCGGCCAAGATCACCGCGGAAATCGCCGCGACCCGCGGGGTGCCCATGGGTGTTGACTGCATTTCACCGGCCTCGCACTCGACCTTCTCCACACCACGGGAACTGATGCTTTTCGTGGAGAGACTGCGGAAGCTGGCTGGCGGCAAGCCCGTCGGCCTCAAGTTCTGCGTCGGTTCCCGCACCGACGTGCTGGCGATGTGCAAGGCCATGCTGGAAACCGGGATCGCCCCGGACTTCATCACCATCGACGGTTCCGAGGGCGGCACCGGGGCGGCGCCGCTGGAGTACGAGGACCACGTGGGCACTCCGCTGACCGAGGGGCTGATGCTGGTGCACAACGCGCTGGTGGGTTGCGGACTGCGCAGCATGATCCGGCTTGGGGCCGCGGGCAAGGTCGCCACCGGGTCCGACGTGGTCAAGCGGCTGATCCAGGGCGCCGACTTCACCCTCAGCGCCCGGGCCATGATGATGGCCACCGGGTGCATCCAGGCGCAGAAATGCCACACCAACGAGTGCCCCGTTGGGGTTGCCACCCAGGACCCGCGGCTCATCCGCGCGCTGGACGTGGAAGACAAGGGCAACCGGGTCTACAACTACCACAAGCTCACGGTGCAGGAAGCTGCACAGCTGATGGCCTCGATGGGTGTCGTCACCCCCGCGCAGCTGAACACCAGGATGCTGCGCCGCCGCGTGGACCACCTGACCACGCGCAGCTATGCAGGCCTGCACAACTGGCTGGAGCCGGGCGAGCTTTTGCGCGAGCCGCCGCGGGGCTGGGCCCCCGACTGGATCGAGGCCGACGCCGATACCTTCGGGGAACACGCCCCGATGCCGTGGCCGACCCCGCGCGAACCGGTGACCGCGGTGGACGGGACAGTCGCGCCAAAGCGCGTGGAACCGAAGGATTCCACGCACCGCACCGTGGCCCCGGTTCACCCGAACGCCGCGCGGCCCGAAGGTCGGCCAGCGCCCAAGGCCACGCCACATGGTGGTTAAGTACCGTCATCAATGCCGGGGGCCGATTCCCGGATCGGAATAATGGCCCCCATGGCCTCCTCCAACACCGCACCGGGCATCGGTTTCCCCTCGCTGCTCGCCCACGCCTTCTTCCTGCAGGCGGCGGTGTACCTGGTGCGTCCGGCAACCTCCTACAAGGCCCTGGAACTCGGCGTGGACCCCGGGCTGCTGGGCCTGGTGGTGGCGAGCTTCTCGATCCTGCCGGTCTTCCTGGCCGTGTACATCGGCCGTGCCGCGGATCGCGGCAAGGAGCGGCACATCCTGCTGGTGGGTGCCGCCCTGATGATCATTTCCGGGGCGGGGCTGCTTTTCGCCGCGCCCTCGCTGCCGGCACTGCTCGGCTGGAACCTGGTCCTGGGCGTCGGGCACCTGATGAGCCTGATCGGGGAGCACAGCCGCCTGGCCTCGGCCACGAACCGCAACATGGACAAGGTCTTCGGTTTCTACACCATGGTCACCGCGTCGGCGCAGGCCGCGGCGCCGCTGCTGCTCGGCCTGCTGGGCGGGGCGGCCGTCACGCCTGACACCTCGGTGCTGCTGCGGGCCTATCTGGTGGGCGCCGCCGGCGTGCTGGCCACCGGCATTTTCATGGCCCGCCACCGCGGCGCGGGGCGCTCGTCCGGCCCAGCGAAGGCCCCGGTGAAGCTGCGCACCGCGCTGCGGGTTCAGCCCGCCGCCCGCAACACGCTCATCGCATCGATCGGGCTAAGCATGATGGTGCTGTGCACCATCGACCTGCTGCAGGTCTATCTCCCGGCGCTGGCCGTGGAGCGGGGTATCTCCACCCAGGCGGTCGGCATGCTGCTGGCGCTGCGTGCAGTCGCCACGATGCTCTCGCGGCTGGCCATGGACAGGTTGGTCCGTGCCGTGGGCAGGGCGCGTCTCTTGCTTGGATCCACCGGCATCTCCGCGGTGCTGATCGCCCTGCTGATGCTTCCGCTGCCGACACCGGCGATGGCGGTGCTGCTGGTGCTTGCCGGGCTGGCACTGGGCATCGGGCAGCCGCTGAGCATGACGGTGGTGTCGCTGGCGGCCACCGACGGCACCCGTGGCACCTGGATGTCGATCCGGCTGCTGGGCAACCGCCTGGGGCAGGCTGTGATCCCGGTGGGGGTCGGCGTCTTCGCCACCTCCCTGGGTGCCGGGGGAGTGTTCCTCGCCCTGGGTGTCACGACGGCAGCGGCGACGCTCGGGGCCATCGTGCCGCTGCGGTCCATGGACGACTGAGGCCGAGCGGCAAGGCCTATTGCGGGTCGGCGATCACCGCGGCGATCTTTTCACGGTCGACCTGAACCAGGTCCGCCGGGTTCCACGCCGGGCTGCGGTCCTTGTCGATGACCTGGGCGCGGATCCCCTCGGCCAGGTCATCGCGGTGCATCAGGTAGTCGGCCACACGCAGCTCCCGGGCCAGGGCCGAGGGCAGGTGATCCTCTGCCCGGGCCGCGCGCACCGCAAGCAGCGCGCATTCCAGGGAGGTGGGGCAATTGGCCCGCATCCTTGCCGCGGCTTCGGCCGCCGCGGGATGGGTCATGGCATCAAGGCGCCCGAGGATTCCCTCCAGCGTCGGCGCACCGAAGGCCTCATCGATCCAGGGCTGCGCGCTCGCCAGCGGGGAGGCGGCAAAGGAACCGAAAAGCACTTCCAGGCCGGCCGCGATGTCGGCCGCCGGCATCGACTCGAAGTCGGGCAGCGCCTCGATGACCTCCTCAAAACGCTCGGCATCCACCAGCATGTCCGCAAAGCCGAGCTCCACTGCGTCGGCTCCCGTGAAGGTGTCGGCGGTCAGCACCAGGTATTCACCCAGGTGCCCCGGCGCCCGGGCCGACAGGAGCGTGCCGCCCACATCGGGGCTGTAGCCGATGCGGGTCTCGGGCATGGCGTAATGCGCATCGGGGGCGGTGATGCGGATGGCTGCGTGGGAGGACAGCCCGATCCCGCCGCCCATGCACAGCCCGTGCACCAGCGTGATCACGGGCTTGGGGTAGGTCGCAATCATTTCATCAAGCGCGAATTCCATGCCGAGCAGATCCAGGAAGCGGGCGTGCCCGCCGTTTGTCACAGCATGGTGGAAGTCCTTGATGTCCCCGCCGGAGCAAAAGCCGCGTATCCCCTCGCCGCGCAGCACCACCATTGACACCCGCGGGTCGTCCCGCCACGTAGTGAGGACATCGGTCAGCTCCTGCAGCATCGCGCGGGTGAGGGCATTGATGCGCTCGGGTCGTTGCAGCACCAGCATGCCCAACGGTCCCAGGACGGAGGAGCTGATAAGAGTCGTGATCGTGATTGTCCTGTTCATTGCGGCGGGCGGGTAGTTGCCAATTTATCGCCCCCACGGCTCCCAAGGAAAACGCCGCCGCGGTGCAACGGCGCCCCCGGGCGGCGGGGGACCGGCAATTCACCGGTATCCTGAAGAGGATTTTCCGGCAGTGGAGGACACCGCCGGAGCCTGGAAACACGAAAAGCCAAAGGGAGCACGCCTGCACATGGCATCGACCGAAAAGAATGACGAGCGCGGAAGAATTGCCAGGCGCGTGCTGCCCGGGGGACAGGAGCCGGACCCGCGCTTCACCCTGGCCAACGAGCGCACCTTCCTGGCCTGGATCCGCACCGCACTTGCCTTCCTGGCCGGCGGCATCGCGCTGGAGGCATTCGCCGCCGCCGCCTTCCCCGGCCCGCTGCGCACCGGCATCTCGGTGCTGCTCATAGTCATTGGGATGCTGATCAGCGCCGGGGCCGCCTTGCGCTGGCGCAGCATCGAAATGTCGATGCGTCATTCCCGGCCGCTGCCGCTGCCGTTGATCATCCCGATCCTGGGGCTCGGCGGCGCCCTGGCCGCCGCGGTGGTCGCGGTGCTGATAGCCCTGGGCCCATGAGCACCATGCCGCCCACGCCCCTGCACCGGGACCCCGGGTTGCAGCCCGAACGCACCGTCATGTCCTGGGGCAGGACCACACTCTCGCTCTGCGTCGCCGCGGTGGTCTTCCTGCGCTGGCTTCCGCATTACGGGGCCGTGATCCTGGCGATGGTCGTGGTGTGCCTGGTTGCCGCCGGCGGCATCTATGCCACCCAGCGAAGGCGCTATGCCGTGGCCTCCCACGGGATCGCCGCCGAGAGGCTGCGGGCCGACGTGGTCGCCGTCCTCGTGATGAGCTGTGCTGTCCTCGGGCTGGGAATCATCGGGATCCTGGTGGTGCTGGGACCCTAGTTCCCGCGGCAGCCCGGTTGGCCCGGAGCGATCCGTGCCGACAGGGACCGACGACGTGGCCTGTTAATCCAGCTGACGTATGATCAAGGTTGATTGCCGCGGGCCCGGTCCGGCCCTCCACCGAAAAGCTGTCCAAGGAAAACCATGAGAAAAACCGCCATGGCCATTGCGGCCGCGCTCATCTCCGCACTGTTGCTTCCCGGAACCGCGGCAACGGCCGCCGCTCCGGTTCAGGCCCCCGTGGCCGCCGCGAGCATCCAATACACCAACAAGGCGTACCTGGCCAAGGCCGCCAAGACGCTGGGCGGCGCCGATGCCGCAACCGGCAAGCTCAAGGATGGAACGCTGTGGCGTTCCCACCGCGACGGGATCGTGGTGCACTCGGCCAAGCGCAGGGCCTTGACGGTCCGCAATGCTGTGGCCCAGGCCTGGGCCGACACCGGCTGGGAGAACGGCCGCTTCGGCTACCCGACCGGCGAACAATACAAGTCCGGGGCAGACACCCGACAGAATTTCAGCGGCGGCGTCATCGGGGTACGCCCGGACGGGACCTCGTACTGGTTGCCCAAGGCGCCCAAGCTGCCCGACTTCACCATCAGCGGTGCGGGCTGGGGACACGGTGTGGGCATGAGCCAGTACGGCGCCCGGGCCATGGCTGCCGAGGGCAAAAGCGCGACCAGCATCCTGCAGTACTACTACAACCCCGCCAAGGTCACGGCCAGCAAAACCGCGGCATCCGGTGACATCCGGGTGCAGGTGCTCAAGTCCGGAACCAACTCACTGACCGTCGCCGGCGGACGCATGCGCGTCACCGATCCCACGGCCGGAAAAACGTACACCGCCGTGGCCGGATCCACGCTCACCCTCGGCCGGAGCGGCTCGCAGCTTTCCTACGAGCTGAAGACCCCGGCCGGGTTCGACGTGGTGCCACGGGACAGGAACAAGGACGGGGTGCGCGACGTGAATCCGGCGCCCGGGGCCAACAAGGCCGGAGGCAAGCTACGCATCACGTGGGAGGGCACGCGCGCGTGGCCCTCGTCCAACCGCGCCACGATCTCCGTCCCCAAGGCCAACGCCGAATCATCGGCGCCGGGGCTCTACAGGCACGGCGTCATGGAAGCAGGGCTGCTCGGTGACCAGGTGAACCTGGTCACCACGCTGCGGCTGAACGACGAATACCTCTATGGCCTGGCCGAGGTCCCGTCCTCGTGGCCCAGTGCGGTGCTGCAGGCCCAGGCCATTGCGGGCCGGACCTATGCCATGCGCAAGAACACCAAGCTCAGGACATTCTGCGACTGCAACGTCACCGACGAGGTCCAGGACCAGAAGTTCACCGGATGGAAGAAGGAAAACGAGCAGCCCGGATACGGGGCCAAATGGAAGGCGGCTGTAGACGCCACCGTCTCCCGCAACGCCGCGGGCGTGCCGACCTCCGGCAAGGTCGTGATGTATGCCGGGCGACTTGCAGAGACCCTGTACTCCTCCTCGACCGGCGGGGCCACGCGCAACAGCGAGGACGTCTGGGGCGGCGCCGCGCTGCCCTACCTGCGCTCGCGCGCGGACTCCTGGTCGCTGAAGAAGAGCGCCAACAACCCCTACAGCTCTTGGACCCAGCGCACCAGCCAGCGGGAGATGGCGAAGGTCTTTGGGCTCAGCGATGTGGTCAGCGTGAAGTTCACCCGTGCCAAGGACCTGACCATCACCTCTGCCACCGCCAAGTCATCGGCCGGAACCAGCAAGACCCTGAAGGGAAGCACCTTCCGCGGATCCGCCTCCGGCATCGGCGCACTCTCGGCCTGGATCGGCGGCATCAAGGCCAGCGTGGTCGCCCCGAGCGCAACCACCATCAATGCCCGGAACTTCTGCACCACCACGGTCAAGCCCGGGGCCAGCATTTCCAACGCCGCGGCCAAGGCGCGCGACGGGGCGGTCATCTGCCTGAAGCCAGGAACCCACAAGCCCAGCAACGTGGTGCTCAAGCCCCGGCAAACCCTGGTGGGGCAGACGCGGTCAAACACCCGCTTCGACGGGACCATCGCGGTGGGCACGAAGAAGTCAGGGAAACTGCATCGGATCGGTACGGCAATGATCCCGGCCAAGGCACCCACAGCGCTCGCGTGCACCACCGGCAGCCAGTGCAACAGCGCCCAGGTCCTCTTCGCCAACGGCGCCCAGCTGACCCGGGTGTCGTCCAAGGCCAAGGTGAAGTCCGGTAGCTACTGGATCGACCACAAGAACCGTGCCATCTTCACGGGCAAGGCCAGTAGCTCGAAGAACAAATACACCGTGTCCTCCCTGGCCCGTGCCATGACGCTGGGAACCTGGTCCCGGATGGGCAATGTCAACGTGGTCGGCTACGCCAACCCCTCCAGCACCGGGGCGGTGTGGCTGCGCGGAGCCCACTCGACGCTCTTCTCGTCCCGGGTTGCGGTGAACCACGGCATCGGCGTGCAAAGCAACGGCCATGCCACCAGCATCATCAACTCCATCGTCCGGCTCAACGGGCAGGGGGGAATCAGTGCCTCGGGCGGGAAGAACTCGGTGGTGCGGGGGACCGAAATTAGCAAGAACGGGTGGGCCGGGTTCAAGCCCTCGAGCTTCACCGGAGGGATCGGCGCCTCCAACAAGGCCACGATGAAGGTTTCCTCCTCCAAGATCCTGGAGAACCGCGGGGCCGGAACCCGCGGGGTGCGCACCAATAGCGGCGCCAGCGTCTCGGTGGGTTCCAGCACGGTGCGCGGAAACAAATAGGCGCTGCCCCTTATCGCCGTTTGGGTCCGATGCTCAGCTCGGCCAGGACCTTGGTGAGCCGGTCCATGAACACCCCGACCTTGGGGTTGTCCCGGTTTTCCGGGCGGAGGGCAAAGATGCTGCGGGCCAGGCTGATCTCCGGTGCATCGATCACCTGGATGCCATCGGGTGCCCGCAGCATGGCCAGCTCCGGAACCAGCGCGGCACCCAGGCCGGCGGCGGCCATGTGCAGCGAGGCGTTGAAGTCATCCGAATGGGCGACCACGCGCGGGTGGATGTTGAACGCGGCGAAGAGCCGGGAGATCACGGTGGCGTCGGAGGTCCCCGGGTGGTGCATGATCCAGGGCATGTCCGCCAGCTGGGCGGCACTGAAGACCGAGGAGCCATCGAGTTTCCAGGCGGCCGGGACCACCACGCGGAACGGGTCGTCGCCCAGCCACTGGCGTTCCAGCTGCGCCGGCCACGCGAGCCCGCCCTGGCCCACCTGGAAGATCAGTGCGAGGTCCAGCTCCCCGTCCTGGCGCAGCCCGGTGATGGTCTGGTGGGGTTCGCCCACGTTCACGCGCAGGGCGATGCCCAGTTGGTCCCAGTCCGGGGAGCCCAACAGCTTGGGCAGGGCATAGGTGGCCAGGGAGGGGAAGATCCCGATGCGCAGTTCCTGCAGGGGCTTGCCGCTCGGGTCAAGGTCCGGGGTGGAGGTAGCGGCTATGAGTGCGTCGATGTCGGTGAGCACACGGCGGGCATGGCGCACCATGGTCAGCGCCGCGGGCGTGGGCTCGATGCTCTTGGCTGCCCGGGCAAATAGGGTGGTGCCGGTGTCGCGTTCCAGCGCCGACATCTGCTGGGAGACCGCCGAGGGTGTGTAGCCCAGGCGCATGGCCGCGGCGGCAAAGGACTTCTGCGTCACCACCTCCAGCAGCGTGCGCAAATGTACCGGGTTGACCACTGAAACTCCTGTGCCTCGGGCGGGATGAGGGCGCGGACCGCTTATGGACCGCGCCCGTCCCATCCTAGACGGGCAAAGTGGCTATTGGGTTTCTTCCTCGAGGACTTCGTCCTCGGTCCACTCTTCCTCGACGGTTTCCTCGTCGTCGGTATCGTCCTCGGCGGTGAGATCGTCATCGAGGAGATAGAGGTGCTTGCGCAGCGGATCGAGGGCGGTCATGGTCTCGGGACTGTCGGAGGAACCATCGTATGGTTGGCTGTCCCGGCCGTCGTCCGGCTCGTACATGTCGTCGTCAATCGGCTCATCGAAGACGGTGTCATCAAAGCTGTTGCTCATCGTGTCCCTCTTTTCTCCAAACGCCGGGATCTGCGACTGAACCCCGATTGAGTACAGCCTATGTTGCATCCGACCGTATGGGAATGGGCACTTTTTCGTGCACCGAAGCGGGCCTCTCGGCGGAGTAAGGTCGATATATGGACAGCGACACTTCCCCTCGATTCTTCACACCGGCCATCAGCCACCCGGCATTGCTTGCCGCCGCCGGAAGGCTCCTGGCACCTGCATTGTGGCTGGGATTGCTGATCGGGATTTCGTTCAGCGAGACGCCGCTGAAGTTCATGGCCCCGGGGATGACCCTGGCGCTGGGCCTGGGAATCGGGCAGCTGGTCTTCGCCGCGATGAACATCGTGGAAGCGGTCTTCTTCATCGTGCTCGCCGCTTCATGCATCAAGCGGGGCCTGGATCGGGCATATCTGTGGGTGGTCGCCGGGTTGGGTGCCGTGTTGCTGGCCAAGATCGCGCTTGTCAGGCCGTTCCTGGCCAAGCGCACCGAGGCAGTGCTGGCGGGAGTTGAGGCCGGCGGTTCGAGCTGGCACTACTTCTACATCGCCGCGGACGGCCTGCTTTTGGTCCTGCTAGTCACGGTGCTGGTGATGGGCGTTCGCCGCTGGGTGCTTCCGGGCCGGTAGGGGCCGCCGAAAGCATGTGCAAGACGGCCACCGGGCAATCCCGGTGGCCGTCTTGCATATGCGGGTTGTGGTGTGACTAGTTCGCCGGTGCCATGGACATGGCCTTGGCGGTGATCTTCACCGACTCCAGGCGCTGGGCGGGGTCGCCGGCATTGTGCACCGTGATCAGTTCGTCGGCCTGCGCGGTGCGCGCGAACTCCTGCAGGTACTCGGCCACCGCGGTGCCGTTGCCCACGGCGGTGTACTTGAGCATGTTCATGATCGAATCCCCATGCGGGGAATCCAGCAGCATTTCCACCTCGGCATCGGTGAATTCGGTCTCGCGGTTGCGGCCCAGCATCATCCGGATGCGGTCCCGCCGGACCTCCTCCATGATGGTCTGGGCCTCGGCATTGGTCCCGGCGGCAACCACTCCGACGCCGGCAATGACGTAGGGCTCGGCCAGGAACTCCGAGGGGCGGAACTCGTTGCGGTACGCGGTGGTCGCCTGCACCAGGGCATCGGGGGCAAAGTGCGAGGCGAAGGAGTAGGGCAGGCCCAGCTGGGCGGCAAGTCTGGCCCCAAAGAGGCTTGAACCCAGGATGTAGAGCGGGATGTTGGTTGCGCGCCCGGGATAGGCGTGTATGCCCTCGATGCGTGAGGTGTCCCCGAGGAAGGCCTGCAGTTCGAGCACATCGTGCGGGAACGCATCGGAGGCTGCAGGGTCGCGGCGCATGGCCCGGAACGTGGCCTGGTCGGTGCCCGGCGCTCGTCCCAGTCCCAGGTCGATGCGGCCGGGGAAGAGGGTTTCCAAGGTGCCGAATTGTTCGGCGATCACCAGCGGTGAGTGGTTGGGCAGCATGACGCCGCCGGAGCCAAGGCGAATGGTGTTGGTGTGGTGGGCAATGTGGCCAATGAGCACCGAGGTCGCGGACGAGGCGATGGTGCTCATGTTGTGGTGTTCGGCGTACCAGACGCGCTTGTAGCCGGTCGCCTCGGCGGTTTGCGCCAGTTCGACGCTCTCGGCGAAGGTCTCGGCGGCGGAACCGCCACGGCGGATGGGGGCAAGATCAAGGATCGATAAAGGAATGCTCACGTAAGCGGCAACTAGCCCCCGCCCGGTTTCATTCCCGCGGTGTTCGGGCACGCCGCCGGGACGCCATCCCAGGCGTAGGATTTTGAGGCATGAGGCGGATTCCGTGGCTGCTGGCCGGCGGCCTGCTGGCAATCACTCTGGGTGCCTGCACCGTGCTGGTCCCGGACCC
This sequence comes from Paeniglutamicibacter sp., assembly GCF_046714615.1. NCBI lineage: Bacteria > Bacillati > Actinomycetota > Actinomycetes > Micrococcales > Micrococcaceae > Paeniglutamicibacter > Paeniglutamicibacter sp. The sequence goes on along the minus strand of NZ_JBKKAP010000015.1, from coordinate 47,199 downwards.
AGATCCCGTCCCGTCCACCCTGCCGACTCCCGATCGACTGGCCGATCTTCCTGCAGATTGCCCGCGTTCGGGCGGCGTGGCGGAGCCCGAGGGCCTCGGCCCGGGGACTGAGGCCCAGATAGCCGCGGACCTGTTGGCCGCCGTGGGTGATTGGGCAAACGCGGGAACCGCAATGGTCACCAATGAGCCGGACTGGATCGGCCCCGGGCTGCCCGGGCACTGCCTGGGGGATCTGGCCGGGCTCCTCGGGAGGATCCACGGCTCTGCGCTGCTGGCCACTGGCGGGGATGAGACGCTGGTGCGCTTTCAGGCGGAAATGGTCAAGGAGAACCTGGCTAATCTGGAGGCCGCCAAGGCCCAAGGCAGGGCCACGAATGCCAAGCGGGAATTGGCGCTCATGCAGCAATCGTCGCAGTCGGAAAGCGGCGCGTTCCTGGATCTCATCGTGCGCAAGCTGGACAACGGGTCGATACAGCCAGACCGGATGGAGGAGTGGATGGTCATCGTGGCGCCGGACGATACCGAAAACCTCGTGTTCCATCTGGAGACCAAGGAAGCGGCGCACGGCTTCTTCAGCTGGTGAGCCAGGTACCAGGCGGGGTCCGATCGGTTAAAGCAGTATGGGCGGCACTCCCGAAGGAGTGCCGCCCATACTAATCAGCTAAATGCCGAAGGTGATGATCCGAAGCTTAGACAGCGCGGATATCGGTGGCCTGAAGGCCCTTCTGGCCCTGAGTAACTTCAAACTCAACGCGCTGGCCCTCTTCGAGCGAACGGAAGCCGTTCGACTGGATGGCGGAGTAGTGTGCGAAAACATCATCCGAGTTGTCGTCCGGAGCGATGAAGCCGAAGCCCTTTTCGGCGTTGAACCACTTAACGGTACCTGTTGCCATGATGGGTGTGTCCTTTCGAGACTGTCCTGAAATGGGACGTAGGGGAGCGAATTCCACTGTGGAATCCACTTGCAGCTACGTGATTCAACGCGGTTCAGAAAGGTACTCGCCCCGGCAACGGGGTGTTTGCACTGAAATTACTGCGAGAAAAACTAGAACTACAAGCTCAACGGTACGCTACTTGGCGGCCAGTTGCTAGCACGAGGGTCATTCCGGGCAAAAGTTACCCAGAATGACCCCTGCCGTTCACCAATCGATGCACTGCCGGTAACGCTCGATGACGATGTCCACGAGCTCCCGCGGAGGGGCTTGGTTCGGGTCCAGCAACGGGGCACTGAGAACGTCCGGGGAGCAGCTTGCCGCCAGATTTGCAAAGTATCCGGGGGCCAACAAATAGCTGGCAACCACGCTGCGACGCCCGGGGTTGAGGACACCGGCCGCGGCCAGGACATCGGGCAGCCGCGGTTCGGCAGCCGAGATGAAGGCGGGCGTCACGGGGACCTGCAACCGGCCGGCCAGCAGCTGTGCCATGGTGCGGCAATCCGCCAACCCGCGCGGATCCGTGGACCCCGCGCAGGCAAGGACCACCGCCTCGCCGGGAATCCAGCCGGCCTCCACCAGCCGGCGATGAAGCACGGCGGCCAGCGAGGCATCGGGGCCCAGCGGCGCCGCCACCTTGGTGCCCGGGAGCCCGCCCGCGGCGCGGGAAAGATCGCCCGAGGCGTGGGTTCCGGCCGACAGCAGCAACGGCACCAAGGCCGCCGCCTGCCCGGGGTCGATGGCACGGGAATTCAGGAAGGGATCGACCCGCGGATCCTGTACATCGACGAAGGCCGCGTGCACGGAGATATCGGAAAGTGCGAGATCCACCACATCCACCAGCGCCCGGATCGCCGCACGTCCCGCCGGGTCGTCCGTTCCGTGGGAGACAGCCACCAGATCGGGGGACGGGGCGGTTTCCATCCAGCCAAGCCAGGGCGAGTGTTCGACGGTTCCGGCCATCCGGGGGCCGGTGCGCGTCAGCGTCGTGGTGCTCATTGGGCGGCCTCCAGCCACAACATGCCCTGGTGCAGGCGCACCGGGTGGACCGGCAGCGCCGGCGCCGCACCGCTGAGGCAGTCGCCGGTGTCCAGGCGGTACACCTCTTTGTGCAGCGGGCAGGCAATCGTGGGAACACGGGCGCCGGCAATGGACTTGTCGCCCAGGATGCCGCGGGCCATGACCTTGGCGCCGCTACCGGGGCAGTGGTGCGAAGCGGCGAAGAACTCATCGTCCTCCGTGCGGTACACGGCAACCTGCGTGCCCTCAAGCCACGCGGCCTCGCCCCAGCCGGGCTCGAGGTCCCCGGTCCTGCACACGGCCACCAGGCCCTGCACGGTTTCGAGCGTGGTTTCTTCGAGCGTTGCACTCATCGCTTCGGTCCTCTCGTCGTTACTGCTTCGATGCCCCGAGCCTAGAAGTCCCTTGTTTCACGTGTTGCGATGCCACGTTGCGTGCCGGTAAACCCCATCTCACGGAGCCGCAGCCAGACGGTGAACCGGCCCCGAGGCAGAGCTGGCAGCCATGGGCGACCCCGCTGGCCGACCTCTGCCGGAGACTTCGCCTGCCTCCCGTTAACGGGATGTTTCGACAACCTCACGGGTTGGCTTGTGTCCGGGACGCAGAGTTGTCCTGAACGAAACAAAGAGGAAATTGGTAGGCAAAGCCCGTTTCCTAAGCTGAAGACAATCAAGCACGCGTCACAAGCGCAAGAGTGAAAGTCGGGTAACAGACATGGGTACAGGAAACGGCGCACGCCGCATCGTAGTCATCGGTGGCGGTCCAGCCGCACATCGCTTCACCGAGGCCATGGCGGCTCGCGAACCAAGCAACCTCGAGATCACCGTGTTGACCGAGGAAGCGCACGTTCCCTATGACCGGGTTGCCCTGACCAAGGCACTGACCAATACCTCGGTGGACCTCACCCTGGGGGACCCTGCACTCTGGGCACGCGAGAATGTCACCCTTGTGACAAGCGCTGGCGTGAAGACGCTGGACAGCATCAAGAAGGTGGTCCACACCCAGGATGGCCGCAGCTTCGACTACGACGAACTGGTGCTGGCCACCGGCTCGAACGCTGCAACACTGCCGATCCCCGGCAATGCGCACACCCACGTCTACCGCACCCTGGAAGATGTGTGGGCGATCAACGCCGGCATTCAGGCGCTCGCCGCCCAGCTCGGCCGCAAACCCGTGGTTGCCACCATCGGTGGCGGGCTGCTGGGACTCGAGGCGGCAGCCGGCTCCCAGTCGCTGGGCGCCGAGGCAGTTGTCATCGACGGTGGCAAGTGGCTCATGGGCACCCAGCTGGATGAGGGTGCAGGCCAGGCCATGGGCCGACTGATCGCGCAGACCGGTTTCACCGTCCACGGCGGGGTCTTCCCCAAGGAAGTCACCACCGAATCGGTGTACGGCATCGAGCAGGTCACCGGCGTGCTGATGGCCGACGACAACCACATCCCCGCGGACATGGTCATTGTCTCCATCGGTGTGCGCCCCCGCGACGAGCTGGCCCGCAACCACAACCTGGCTCTCGAGGAGACCGGCACGCAGGGACCGGTCTTTGGCATTGGTCCGCGCGGCGGCATTGAGATCAACGAGCACTGCGCCACCGCGGTGCCCAACGTCTGGGCGATTGGCGAGGTGGCCAACTTCGGCGGCATGTGCATCGGCCTGGTGGCCCCGGCCAACGCCATGGCCGAGGTACTCGCGGCGCACCTGCAGGGCGGGGACGCCGAATTCACCGGCTTCGACACCGCCACCAAGCTCAAGCTCTCCGGTGTCGACGTGGCAAGCTTCGGCGACGGGTTCGCCCGCACCGAGGGCGCGCTCGAGGTCGTCTACGCCGACGCGGCCCGCGGCCTCTACCAAAAGATCGTCGTCTCCGCCGACGCCAAGGTCCTGCTCGGCGGGATCTTCGTGGGCGACGCGAGCCCGTACCAGTCCCTGCGCCCGCTGCTGGGCCGCGAGCTGCCCGCCGAGGCAGGCGCCTACCTCAGCGCCCTGGGCGGAGAGGTGCCCGACGGGGACCTGCCCGATGACGCGGTGCTCTGTTCCTGCAACGGCGTGTCGGTCGGATCCATCAAGGACGCGGTCGGGGGTTGCGGCAGCTGCGAGGGCAGCGAACCTGTCAACGACCTGGCCTCGCTGAAGACCTGCACCCGCGCCGGAACCCAGTGCGGTTCCTGTGTCCCGATGCTCAAGAAGCTCATGGAATCGGAGATGACCAAGAACGGCGTCGTCGTCTCCACCGCCATGTGCGAGCACTTCGAACTTTCCCGCTCCGAGCTCTTCGAGGCGGTCCAGGTTGCCGGGCTGCACAGCTACCCGCAGATCATGGAGCGCTTCGGCCAGGGTTCGGGCTGCGATATCTGCAAGCCGGTCATCGCCTCGGTGCTCGCTTCGCAGACCTCGGGGCACCCGATGGAGGCCGGCCTGGCCGGCGCGCAGGACACCAACGACCGGGTCATGGCCAACATGCAGAAGGACGGCACCTACTCGGTGGTCCCGCGCATCCCGGGCGGGGAGATCACCCCGGAAAAGCTCGGCGTCATCGCCGCGGTGGCAGCGAAGTACAACCTCTACACCAAGCTCACCGGCGGGCTGCGCATCGACATGTTCGGTGCCCGGCTCGAGCAGCTGCCGGAAATCTGGAAGGAATTGGTGGACGCAGGATTTGAATCCGGACAGGCCTACGGCAAGTCGCTGCGCAACGTGAAGACCTGCGTCGGTTCCTCCTGGTGCCGCTACGGCATGCTGGACTCGGTGGCCATGGGCATCGAAATGGAGTTGCGCTACCGCGGGCTGCGCGCCCCGCACAAGTTCAAGATGGGCGTCTCCGGCTGTGCCCGCGAGTGCGCCGAGGCCCGTGCCAAGGACGTGGGTGTCATCGCCACCGCCGAGGGCTGGAACCTCTACGTGGGCGGCAACGGCGGCGCCAACCCCGCCCACGCCCAGCTGTTGGTCGGCGGCATCGACGATGCCACGCTGATCCGCTACATCGATCGGTACCTGATGTACTACATCCGCACCGCCGACAAGCTCCAGCGCACCGCACGCTGGATGGAGGATTTGGACGGCGGCATCGAGCACGTGAAGTCGGTCGTCGTCGATGACTCGCTGGGTCTGGGCGCGGAACTCGAGGCGGCCATGGAAACCCACGTGGGCAACTACCAGGACGAGTGGGCGGCAACGCTCGCGGACCCGGAGAAGCTGCGTCGCTTCCGCTCCTTCGTCAACGCCCCGGAGCAGGCCGACCCCGACCTGCACTACGTGCCCGAACGCGGGCAGCACCGCCCGGCCGAGCCCGTGCGCCTCGGCGCAACCATTTCCATCGGCGCACCGAACCCCACCCAGGAGCCATCATGATCGCCAACTCACTGCAACTGCAAGGCCAATTCGTCCTGGTTGCCGGCGCCCGCTGGGCGGCACGGCATGTCGTGGCACGCTATGTGTCGGCCGGCGCGCAGGTGTTGCGGGCCCACCACCCGCACGAGCTCGAGGGCCACGGCCAAATGCTTTCCGAGGTCAGGTTGCTGGTTGCCGTCGATGACGGCGCAGCGGGCTGGGAGGTGCTGGAAGAGATCGCCTGCCGCGAATCGATCCTGCTGTCCCGCGAACAGGCGGCCCAGCGCGACGGCGGGATCACCCTGCTGGGCGGCGGTCCGGGCAGCAGCGACCTGCTGACGGTGCGCGGCGCCGCGGCGCTGGCGAGCGCGGACGTGGTCTTCCACGACCGCCTGGGCCCGGGACACGACCTGGCCGCGCTGGCACCCGGCGCACAGCTCGTCGACGTGGGCAAGGCCCCGGGGAACCACAAGGTGCCCCAGGAGCGCATCAACGAGCTGCTCATCGCCGAGGCCCGTGCCGGGCGGGCCGTCGTGCGGCTCAAGGGCGGTGACCCCTTCGTCTTCGGGCGCGGCTCCGAGGAACGCGACGCGGCGCTGGCCGCCGGGCTTAAGGTCCAGGTGATCCCCGGGATCAGCAGCGCGATCTCGGTGCCCGGCGCCGCCGGGATCCCGGTGACCGCCCGCGGGGTGTCCAAGGCCTTCACCGTGGTCTCGGGCCACGACCCCTTCACCGAGACCGAGCTGGGTCATCTTGCAGGCATCGGCGGGACGCTGGTGGTGCTCATGGGCGTGGCAACGCTGCAGCAAAACGCTGCAGGCCTGCTGCGCAACGGACTGGCGGCCGACACCCCGGCGGCAATCATCGAACGCGGCTTCTGCGACACCCAGCGCAGCACCCGCGCCACCCTGGGCACGCTGGCGGCGGCGGCCCGCCTGGCCGGCTGCTCCAACCCCGCGGTCATCGTCATCGGAGGCGTCGCGGCCCTGGGCGCGAGCGTCGACGATGTGGCTGCCCTGCTTCCGGCGGCCGTGCGATGAGCGCGACGGCAACGGCCGGCGCCGGCACGCGGAGCGCCGGGGCGCTTGCAGGATTCCGCATCGCGGTGACCTCCCAGCGGCGTTCGGCCGAACTCATCGAGGCACTCGAGCGCCGCGGCGCCCAGGTGCTGCACGCCCCGACGCTGCGCCTGGCCCCGCTGGCCGAGGATTCCGAACTGCTTGCAGGCACCCGCCGGGTGCTGGAGCTGCGGCCCGAGTACGTGCTGGTGAGCACCGCCTACGGGTTCCGCCGCTGGTTTGAGACGGCCGAGGCCGCGGGTCTCGGCGACGAGCTGGCCGAGGTGCTGCGAGCGGCGCGGATCCACGTGCGCGGTCCCAAGGCGCTGGGGGCCGTGCGGGCCCTGGGCTTCGATGCGGAGGCGATGGCCGGCGACGAACTGACCTCCTCGATGGTGGCCAGGCTGGTACCGCTGCTTCGGGGCAAGGCGGTGGTGCTGCAGCACCACGGGCTCGGGGACGACGAGGCAGCCGCCGCGCTCCTGGAGGCCGGCACCCGGGAACTGGTGCGGATCAGCCCCTACCGCTGGGTGCCGCCGGAAGACGCCGGGAAGCTGGAGGTGCTGCTGCGTGCGCTGTGTTCGGGCTCGCTGGACGCCCTGACCTTCACCAGTGCCCCCGCGGTGGTGGCGCTGCTTGAGGCGGCACGGCAGCACGACTGCCATGCCCAGCTGCTGCACGCGTTGCAAACCACCGTCAGCACGGTTGCCGTGGGGCCGGTGACGGCCGCGCCGCTGCGTGGGGCGGGCATCGAGCCGCTCGTGCCGGCCCGGCACCGGATGGGCGCGATGATCCACACCCTGGTCGAGCACCTGGGCCGGCGCGGGGCGCTGGAATGCGCCACCGTGCTGGGCCCCTGCCAATTGCGCGGGGACACCGTCCACCTGGGCGGGGCCGGGACGGAGCTGGGCGCCAGCCAGTTGAGGCTCTTCAAGGCCCTGCTGGTCGCCCGCGGAAACGTGGTGTCCCGCGGCGCCCTGGCGGCCCTGCTGCCCGACGGGTCCTCGGACCACGCGCTGGACATGGCGGTGAGCCGGTTGCGCGGCGCGCTGCCCGATGCCCGGCTGGTCTCCACCGTCGTCAAGCGCGGCTACCGGCTCAACGCCTAGGCCTTCGGTGCCCGGCTCCCGTTGCCGGAAGCGCCACCGTTGGCCTCGGCGGGCATCCGGCGCAGTGCGAACGAGACGATCGCGGCGGAGGCCAGGGCCAGCACCATGGCGATCGCGGAGGTGTACAGCACTCCCGTGTCGAAGGCCTCGGCGGCGGATTCCAGCAATCGGTCGGCGGCCGGGGCGCCCAGGGACGCTGCGACCTCGTGCGCGCCGCCCAGGGTCTGGCGGGCCGTCTCGGTATCTTCCCCGCCCAGCTGCGCGGGGATTTCGACGTTGCGGCTGTACGCGGCGTTGAGGATCGAGCCAAGCACCGCTGTGCCCAGCACCGAGCCGACCTCGTAGGCGGTTTCGGAGATCGCCGAGGCGGCGCCGGCCTGGGCAGGCGGCACCGCGGAGAGTGCCATGTCGTTGGACAGCGTTTCGCTCAGGCCGACGCCTGCACCCAGGACGCTGAAGGCAAGCATGAGCATCGGAACCGATCCGGACTGGCCGGTGAGCATCACGATGCCGTAGGCGGCGGCGTTGAGCCCCAGCCCCCACACCATCACGTGCTTAACCTCGAAGCGCCGGGTCAGCCGCACCGCCAGCAGGCCGAAGGCAACGGTCAGTGCCAGGCCCGGCAGCATCAGGACCCCCGCCATCATGGGCGTGTAGCCGGCCACCAATTGCAGGTGCTGGGAGATGAAGTAGATGAAGCCGACCAGCGCAAAGATGCTCAGCAGGTTCACCGCCAGCGCGGAGGAGAATGCGGGGTTGGCGAAAAGCCGCACGTCGAGCATCGGGTTGCTGCGCCCCAGCTGGCGCCGGGTGAAGGTCACGCCCGAGGCGATGCCCACCGCGATCGCCAGGGCAGGCACCAGCGGTGAATCCCCGTGGGTCAGCTCCTTGATGCCGTAGACGATCGGCAGCAGCGTCATGATGACCAGGCCGATGGACAGCGGATCGATGGCCCCGGGCCTGGGGTCCTTGGACTCGGGAACCAATGCGGGGGCCAGGATCAGCAGCGGCACCAGCATGGGGACGGCGATCAGGAAGACCGAGCCCCACCAGAAGTTCTGCAGCAGGAAGCCGCCAACGACGGGACCCAGTGCCGCGCCGCCGGAGAAGCCTGCGGCCCAGACGGCGATGGCCTTGCGGCGCTCGAGCGGGTCGGTGAAGATGTTGCGGATCAGCGAGAGGGTGGCGGGCATCAGCATGGCGCCGAAGATGCCCAGCAGGGCGCGGGCGGCAATGAGTTGCTCGGCGTTGGTGGCAAACGCGGCCGCGGCGGAAACCGCGGCGAAGCCGGTGGAGCCAATCAGCAGCAGGCGGCGGCGCCCGAACCTGTCGCCGAGTGAGCCCATGGGCACCAACAGGCCGGCGAGCACCAGGGGATAGATGTCAATGATCCACAGCAGCTGGTTGCCGCTGGGGGACAGCGCAGCCGACAGTGCGGGGACCGCGAAGCTGAGCACCGTGTTGTCGACGGAGATCAGCAGGACGGGGAACATGAGGACAACAAGGGCAGCCCAGCGTCGGCGGTGGAGCGTGCCGGCGCCTGGATTCAGGGGAGTGCTCGTGTTGCGGTGGATGCTCATGGTGATCGGTTTCCTGTGGGAGTGTTGGTGGGCTGACAAGAGTAACTGTACCGTCCGGACGGTACAGTTACAATGTGACGATGACTATTGGAAGGGGATAGGGTTCACTACATGTCTCGACCACCATTAGCCAAGGAAAAGATCGTCGACGCCTACGCCGCGTTGCTTTGCGACGAGGGCGAGCGCGCCGCGACCATTGAGGCCACCGCCGCACGTGCAGGTGTTTCCAAGGGTGGTCTGCTCTACCACTTTGCCTCCAAGGAGGCCCTGGCCCAGGGCGTCATCGAGGGGTTGCTCCAGGCGTCCGCCGAGGACCTGGGGCACATGGGTTCCTCCCCGGAGGGCGCCTCACGGTACTTCGTGCGCACCTCCACCGTCATCGGCAGCGAGCTGGACCGCTTCTTCCTGGCCGTGCTGCGCCTGGCCCAGTCCGGCCACGAACCCTCCATCGAGGCGCTCGACGTGGTGCACTCCGGCTGGCTCGACCTGATCCGCGCCGAGGTGCAGGACCAGTACGTGGCCGAAACCATCATGCTGATCGGCGAGGGGCTCTACTACCAGACCTCCATGCCCGGGCCCTGGTCCCAGGGAACCTTCGCCAAGGACCTGGAGCACCTGCTGGACCAGGTCGAACGACTCAAGAACGGCAGCTGAGCCCCCATGTCCCTGACTCCGCCACGGCAAAAGCTCGCCGGCCGCATCGGCGCGCTGCTGGGCATCATCCTGATGGCCCTGTCGCTGCGGGCGGCGGTCGTCTCCGTGCCGCCGTTGCTGGGAAGCATCGGGCCGGAACTGGGATTCACTTCCTTTTCCACCGGCCTGCTGGCCATGCTGGCCCCGATCGTTTTCGCCGGGTTCGGGCTGCTCACCCCGCGCCTGATCCGTTGGTGGGGGCTGGAGAAGGTGCTGGTGGGCGCGGTCCTGCTGGCGGTGGCCGGGCAGCTGCTGCGGGCCGTGGTGGGGGATGTGACCAGCTTCCTGCTGCTCTCGACCATCACCCTGGCCGGGTACGGGATGGGCAACGTGGTGCTGCCGCCGCTGGTGAAGAAGTACTTCCCCGACCGCCTGGCGATCGTCACCTCGAGCTATGTCACGATGCTGGCGGTGGGCACCTGGATGGCCCCGCAGTTCTCCGTGCCGCTGGCCAACCTGGCCGATGACTGGCGCGCGTCCATTGCCGCGTGGGCACTGCTCTCGGCCGTGGTCCTGGTGCCCTGGGGCATCCAGCTGTTCCGGGACCGCAAGAACCCGCGCCCGGACAGCCCGCTGGTCAACGGACTGGTGGCAGCGCCCCCGGCCCGGATCAACCCGTGGAAATCCCCTGTCGCCTGGGGCCTGGCCATCTTCCTGGCCGGCAACTCCGCACAAACCTACGTGTACTTCACCTGGCTGCCGCCGTATCTCTCCCAACAGGGCTTGGACACCCAGACCGCCGGATCCATGTTGGCGCTCTTCGCCATCCTGGGCCTGCCGGTGAGCCTGCTGGTTCCGTTGTGGGTTCCGCGACTGCGCCACCCGATCGTGGCGGTGCTGGTCTTTACCGCCTGCTGGATCACCGGCCACCTGGGCATGTACCTCTCACCGACGCAGGGGACGGCGCTTTGGGTGGTGTTTGCCGGCCTGGGCCAGGGCACCTTCGCCATAGCCCTGCTCATGATGAACCTGCGCTCACGGACCACCTATGGTTCGGGTGTTTTGGCGGGATTCAGCCAAGGGCTCGGTTACGCCGGCGCGGCCGTTGTTCCGCTGCTTTTTGGCATCGTCAAGGACGCCACCGGCGGCTGGACCGCCTCCTTTGCCATGCTGGGGATCTGCCTGGCCGTGATGCTCGCCGGCGCGCTGATGATCAACGGACCGCGGAAGATCGAGGACGGCCAGGGCGAGGCCGAGAAGCTCGGCGAACTCGAGCGGGTCAGCTAGCCCTGGGAGGTTGGTTCCTAGTGAAGTTCGGCGTCGCGGTGCCAGGGACCGACGGCCTTGGGGACGTGCCAGCGTAACTTCAATGAGAGCAGGCGCAGCGAGAAGACAATCGCTGCCACGCCCAGCTCCCAGGCCCATCCTTCAATGCCCGCCACCCACAAGGCGGCGATGAGCCCGGCACCCAACATCGCCGGAACGGCATACATATCGCGCGGGTCGAAGATCGACGGGGTCTGGTTCGCCACCACGTCGCGCAGCAGGCCGCCGCCCACGGCCGTGGTGACGCCCAGCAGCGCGGCGGCAAAGGGATTCATCCCGAGCTCGAGTGCCTTGATCGTGCCGGAGGTGCAGAACAAGGCCAGGCCCGCGGCGTCAAAGACCAGCAGCGGCCGCTTCAGCCGCTGCACCCCGGGGGCCACGAAATAGACCAGCAGGGCGGCAAGGGTCGACGGAATGAAGTAGTACGGGTTCACGAACGCCGTGGGCAACACGCCCAGGATCACGTCGCGCACGATGCCGCCGCCGATTCCCGTCAGGCCAGCCAGGAGCAACGACCCGATGATGTCGAAGCCGCGCCGGGCGGCCAGCAACGATCCGGAAACGCCGAAGAAGAAGACACCCAACAGGTCGAACAGCAAGGGCATGGTCACCGGTTCTCATCCTCTGGTTTCGGGCTCGGCCGCGGCCTGGCGCATAGGATTCATTACAACACAGACCGGGGGCGGATCACGGTGTCGGTGACTGCATCGCCAGGTGGATCCTCCCGATGGTGTTCATGTTCCGGGTCGTCACCAGCGTCCTGGAGGCGACCTTGGTGAAATGCTTGGCCAGCGGCGTCTTCAGGCTCTCGCCACGCGGAACCTCCCAACAGATGGCGTGGCCCAACCGTGCCGCGCGCTCGGTGGCGGCGGGTTCCGGGGCGCTGCCAAGGACCTCGGCCGCATCCTGTTCATTGCCCGTGAGCACCAGGTATTCGTGCCGTTGGATCCCGTCGTCGGGCGATTTGAACGGATATTCCGCCACGATCCGCCCCAGCTGCTCCCCGTCCTGCACGATCACCGGGATGTCCCTGCCGTAGCGCTCCCGAAGGGCCTGTTCTACGGTTTCCTTGACGCGCGACGGATCGGCTTCCTCGCTGCCCAGGACCACATTGCCGCTGGCCAGCAGCGTGCGGACCTGCGTGAAACCGGCATCCTGCAGCAACGCGGCGAGGTCCTTCATCAGGACCTTGACGCCGCCGACGTTCACCCCGCGCAGGAAGATCGCATAGAGATTCATGTGGCCAAGTCTGCGCCGTGCACGCTGGCGGTGTCCATTCGCGCCCGCACGCACCACGGGGCCGCACCCGCGACAAGCGGATACGGCCCCGTGCTGATTCGTGTGTTGTCCCGAAAAGAGAGGACTAGCCCGCCCAGAGCGGCGAGATGGCCTTGTAGAGCTGCTGGACACCCAGGGAAATGAAGAGCAGGGCGGTGAGGCCCAGCAGGATGTTGGTGTGCAGCTTGTTGGCCCAGGCCTTGGGGATCCGCTTGCCGTTGAGCAGCCCCAGCAACGTCAAGGCAAGGAACGGCATGAACAGCGAGCCGAGCACGCCGTAGGCCAGGATCAGTCCGATCGGCTGGTCCAGCAGGAACAGGACCATCGGGGGGAAGGTGAGCCACAGGACGTAGAACTTGAAGTACTTGCCGCCCACGCGGGTGTCCTCGTGCCCGGATTCCTTGCCGCGCATGTTGCCCCAGAAGTCGGCGAACATCAGCGAGACGCCGTTCCACACGCCGATGATCGAGGAGAAGGATGCGGCCCAGAAGCCCACCAGGAACCCGGTGCCCACCACGTCTCCATACTTCTCGTTGAGCACCGTGGTCAGGTCCAGCAGGCCCTTGTCGCCGGCGCTGAGCGAGACACCGGCGGCGCGCACTACCTCGGCGCCGACAATGAGCATGGCAATGACGAAGATGCCGGTGATGACGTACGCCATGGAGTTGTCGATCCGCATGACCTTCATCCATTTGGGCGTGTACCAGCCCTTTTCGCGCAGCCAGTAGCCGTAGGCCGCCAGGGTGATGGTGCCGCCCACGCCGCCGGCCAGTGCCAGGGTGTAGACCAGGCCGCCCTCGGGGATCATCGGGATCAGCCCGGCGAACATTGCGGGGATGTTCGGCACGGCGATGATCGCCAGGCCGACGACGGTGACGAACATGATGCCCACCAGCACCGCGGTGATCTTCTCGAAGATCGAGTAGCGGCCAAACCAGACCATGGCGAACCCGGCCAGGCCCATCAGGACCGCCCAGATCTTCAGGTCGATGGCAGGGAACATGGCGGCCAGCGGCATGGCGGCCGACGACATCGCGGTGGCGCCGTAGACGAAGCCCCAAATCATGATGTACGGGCCGAAGTACCAGGTGGTCCACTTGCCCAGCGAGCGCCAACCCTCAAAGATGGTCTTTCCGGTGGCCAGGGTGAAGCGTCCGGCGCCTTCGACCAGGATGATCTTCAGCACCACGCCGACGATCACCGCCCAGAGCAGCGCGTAGCCGTAGCGGGAGCCTGCCACCAGGGTGGCGACCATGTCGGCGGCGCCGACGCCGGTGGCGGCAACGACCAGGCCGGGGCCGACGATCTTCCATTTGGCCGGCTTGCCGCCGTCATCGTCAATGCGGTCGGCGTGCAACGCCTTGACCGGGGGGAGGTTCTCTTCTGCTGGCATCAGCCTGTGGTTCCTAATCCTTGTGGTTGCCGTCTGTGCCTGGGATGTCGCCTGCGAGGCGGCACATCCGGCACGATCCTGCGCGTCGTCCGGGCCGGCAGGTTACCCGTAAGACGCCCTGCGGCGGAAGTTGTCCGCCGGTGGCGCAGGGGACGGGCCCGGTTTCATGGGCGCATCCTTGCGGATCCATGTGGGCCAAATCCCGTGCGAGAGTCTAGTCACAGACAAAGCTATAGGTGATCGCCCGCACACCCATGCTTAATTGCCCAGTCCTAACACTTTCTTAAGGAACCGGCCGGTGCGCCGTTTTGCCATTCCCCGCCCAGTCCTGATTGCCGGGCGCATCGGCGGGCCGCGTCCGGCAAGGGTTCATCCCGAAGTTCGGGGCGGCTAGGATCGCATCATGAGAACGCACTTGCCCTACGGCTCCTGGCCCTCGCCCATCACCGCCGAGCACGTCGCCGCCGGCACCACCCCGGTGGGTGGCGGGGTCTTTGTGGGGGACGAACTCTGGTGGGCCGAAGGCCGCCCGGCCGAGGGCGGTCGGATGACGGTGCTGGCCCGGGACGTCGACTCCGGAGGGCCGACGCGCGAACTTCTCGCCGCTCCCTTCAACGTCCGCAGCCGCGTCAACGAATACGGGGGAGCGTCCTGGGACGCCGTCGAGGCGGGGGAGGGACACCGGCTGGTGTTCGTGAACTTCGCCGACCAGCGCCTGTATGCGTTGGACGCGGGTGGAACACCGGTGCCGCTGACTCCCGTCAGCGCCGGGGCCGACGGGGACCCGCAATTGCGCTTTGCCGAGATCATTCCGGGGCCGACCCCGGGGGCCGTGCTGGCCATTTGCGAGGACCACCGCACGGAACTGCGCCGCTACATCGCCTCCATTCCGCTGGACGGCTCGGCGGCCGAGGACCCCGGCGCACTGGGGGAGGTCACTCCCTCCTCGCGCTTTGTCGCTGCGCCGCGGCTGAATCCCTCGGGAACTCGGATCAGCTGGATCTCCTGGGAGCACCCGCAGATGCCCTGGGACGGCACCGAGCTGCACGTGGCCGACCTCGTGTCCCTTGCCGCGGCCAATGACACCGTGCTGGCAGGGTCCACCACCGAATCGGTGCTGCAGCCCGAATGGCTTGGCGACGACGAGCTGGTGTTCGTCTCGGACCGCAGCGGATGGTGGAACCCCTACCTGCACAACCTGGCAACCGGCACCCAGCGGCCCCTGTGCGAGCTCGCCGAGGAATTCGCCGGACCCCTGTGGGCAGTCGGGCAGACCTGGTACAAGGTGATCGACGCGAACACGCTGCTGGTCACCCACGGCACCCACGGCACCTCGCTGGCCCGGCTGGATGTGCCAAGCGGGAAGCTCCGGCAGCTGGTGCTTCCCTTCACCCGCATCTCGCCCTCGGCACTGAAGGGAAACCTGCTGCTTGCCCTCACCACCTCGCTGGTGGAAGGGGACGGGCTGCGGCTCATCGACCTGGACACCGTGAAGACCACGAACATCTCGCTGGCACTGAAGGAACTTCCCGATCCCGAGGCGCTGCCCGGGGCCGAGGCCATGGAATTCACCACGGCCGACGGCTCGCGCATCTACGCCCACGTGTATGAACCGAAACTGGGAAACCTCGCCGGGCCGGTCGGGGAAAAACCGCCCTATGTCGCCTTCGTCCATGGCGGGCCCACCGCACAGGCCTTTGCCCAGCTCTCGCTGTCCATCGCCTACTACACCTCCCGCGGAATCGGGGTGGTGGACGTGAACTACGGCGGCTCCACCGGATTCGGCAGGGCCTACCGCGAACGACTGCGCGGCCAGTGGGGCGTGGTCGACGTGCAGGACACCGTTGCGGTGCTCGAAGGCCTGGTGGCAGCGGGCATGGCAGATCCCAAGCGCCTGGCCATCGAGGGCGGGTCCGCCGGCGGCTGGACCGTGCTCAGCGCGCTGACCACCACCAAGACCTTTTCCGCCGGCATCTCCCGGTACGGCGTCTCGGACCTGGTCGGCCTGGTGCGCGACACCCACGACTTCGAATCCCGCTACATGGACTCGCTGGTCGGCCCCTACCCGGAGGCCGCCGAGCTCTACGCCCAACGCGCCCCCATCAACCACGTGGACGCGATCAGCTGCCCCGTCCTGCTGCTGCAGGGCGACCAGGACAAAGTGGTGCCCCCGGCCCAGTCCCAGGTGGTCGCCGACGCATTGGCGGCCAACGGCATCCCGCACGCCTATGTGCTTTATGCCGGCGAGCAGCATGGCTTCAGGCGCGCAGAGACCATCATCAACGCGCTTGAGACCTCGCTGGGGTTCTATGCCGCGGTCTTCGGCTTCGAGGCCGATGTCCCGGTGCTCGAACTGAGCTAGACAGCTGCGCGCAAATCCCCGCCGCCGGTGCCCACCAAGCGCCGGAAGGAACCAGGAGAGCAAATGACCACCAACGGAAACGTGTCGTTTTGGTACGCGGCCGACGGGCTGCCCGCGCCCCGCCCGGCGCTCGCCGGGGACCTGGATATCGATGTGGCGATCGTGGGCGCCGGGTACACCGGGTTGTGGACCGCCTACTACCTGGCCAAGGCCGATCCGTCCCTGCGCATCGCGGTGCTGGAGGCGCGCTTTGCCGGGTTCGGTGCCTCCGGGCGCAATGGCGGGTGGCTGGCCAACACCATCACCGGCGGCCGCGATGGGTACGTGGCATCGCACGGCCGGGGGCTGGTGGGGGACTTCCAGCGCATGCTCAATGACACCATTGACGAGGTCATCGACGTTGCAGCTGCCGAGGGCATCGATGCGCACATCCGCAAGGGCGGGGAATTGCTGGTGGCCCGCAACGCCGCCCAGCTCTCCCGCCTCCAGGTGCTGGCTGCCGGGCAGAGGAAGTGGCCGGAGGACGACGCGGTGCGGCTCTCGGAGGCCGAAACCCGGGAACGGATCAACGTTGCAGGCGCGCTGGGGTCCCTGTACATCCCGCATTGCGCGCGCATCCACCCGGCGAGGCTGGTGCGCGGGCTGGCCGAAGCGGTCGAACGCCTCGGCGTCACCATCTACGAGAACACCCTGGTCACCGAGATCAACGGCGGCGGCAACGAGGCCCTTGCCAGCGCGGTGACCGAACGCGGAACCGTGCACGCCACGCACATCCTGCGGGCCACCGAGGGCTTCACCGCCAACCTGGCGGGGGCGCACCGCGACTGGCTGCCGATGAACTCCTCCATGATCGTGACCGAGCCACTGGATGCGCCGGCCTGGCGAGAAATTGGTTGGGAGGGGTGCGAGACCCTGGAGGATTTCGGCCACGCGTATGTGTACCTGCAGCGAACGCACGACGGCCGCATCGCCATTGGCGGTCGCGGGGTGCCCTACCGCTTTGGCTCGCGCACCGACATGGACGGGGCAACCCAGACCAAGACCATCAAGACCCTGACTGGGATCCTGCACGAGATGTTCCCGGCAGCGGCCGGGGCGCCGATCGAACATGCCTGGTCAGGGGTTTTGGGAGTGCCGCGCGACTGGCGGGCGACGGTCAACTACGACCCTGCCACGGGACTCGGCTTCGCCGGGGGATATGTGGGCACCGGGGTGACCGCCGCCAACCTGGCCGGACGGACCCTCGCGGACCTGGTCCTGGGCCGCGACACCCGGGCCACCTCCATGCCGTGGGTCAACCGCACGGTGCGCCGCTGGGAACCCGAGCCCGTCCGCTGGCTCGGGGTCCAGGCCATGTACGCGATGTACCACCATGCCGACAGGCAGGAAGCTGGCGGCCGGGCAACCACCTCGCCTCTGGCCGCGTTTGCGGATCGGATTTCCGGGCGGTAGCCATACCCCCGGAAGCGGCTGTGGCACCCGGCGGCGCACCACGATCCAGGGGGCGGTGACCAGGCACCGCCCCCGGTGCGCCGGAAAGAATGACAGCAGAAGGGCGGGGCGCCCGCGAGCCGGGGGAACATGCCTGTTCCGTTCCGCCCGCGGGAGCCCCGCCCGGTATTGCTAAGGAAGTGCGTACGGCTACTCGAGCGCTGCCTCGCGCTCGACGTCCGCGAGCACTGCCGGGGTCTCGACGATCCGCTTGGGAATCAGCGACACAGCAACCGCGGCGATCACGCCGACGATGGCGAAGAAGATGAAGTTGAACTCAAAACTCAGTCCGGTCGAGGCGATCCAGCCGCCGATGATCGGACCGGAGATGGCGCCGATGCGCGCGAATGAGAGGGCCCACCCGGTGGCGGTGCCGCGCTGGGCGGGCGGGTAGTAGTCGGCGATGTAGCCGGTGAGCACCAAGGACGTAGAGATCGAGCCGATGCCGGCAAATGCCACAAAGCAGAGGTTGACGAACATGGTGTTCGGGAACATCAGCAACAGAATGCCGCCGGCGCCGAGCAGGTAGAAGAGCACCAGGATGGTCTTCTGTCCGTACTTGTCGGCGAGGAAGCCAAGGACCAGGCCGCCGATGGCGGAGGCCAGGGAGAACACGAGCAGGAACGCCAGGGAAGAGCCCAGGTCGTAGCCGGCCTTGCGCATGATCTGCGGCAACCAGGTGTTCAGGCCATAGACCAGCACCATTCCGCAGAACAGCGAGATCCAGAAGAACACGGTGGAGCGCAAATACTTCCCGGAGAACATGGCGCCCATGACCTCGCGCCACGGGATCCTTCGGCCCGGGTTCGCCGGTGCCACCGGGCGGTACTCGCGCACGTTCAACTTCGCGGCCAATGCCTTGGCCTCGGGGATCCGCCCCTTGGCCACCAGGTATTCGAGGGACTCCGGAATGAGCCAGGCGACAATTGGAAGAATCAAGACCGGAAGCGTGCCCACGGCAATCACCCAACGCCAACCGAGTGTCGGCAGCAGGGCCATGGCAACCATGGCCGCGGCGACGATGCCCAGGGAGTATCCGGAATACATGATGCCGTAGTTCAGCGAGCGCTTCTTGGGTGGTGAATATTCGATGGTCAGCGCAGCGGCGACGGGGATGATGCCACCCATGCCCAGGCCGCCGAGGAAGCGGAAGAATCCAAACATCTCCGGGGTGGGAGCCAAGGCGGCCCCGGCCTGGGTGACAGTGAAGATCGCCATCGAGAGCAAGAGCATCCTGCGTCGGCCGATGACGTCGCTGAGGGTGCCAATGAACAGCGCGCCGAAAAGCATGCCGACCAGGGCGTAGGCGCCCAATCCGCCGAGCTGCAGCGGGGTCAGGGACCATTCCTGGTATTCGGCCAATGCGGGGAGGACGGCGCCAAGGACGCCGACGTCGTAGCCTTCGGCCAGAATGGCCAGCCAGCAGGCAAAGAGGACCACGGAAGTGGTCCGTTTGGGGATGTTCCAGTCGGCGCTGGTTTGTGTTGCCGCCATGCTTGGGGCTCCTCGTGAATAAGGGGTCAAGTGGTGCTGGTGGTTGATCATCGAATGCTTGTATTATGTCGTTAAGGTGACGTGCGTAACAATAGTTGAATGGAGATTTCTTAACGATGGTCAAGGAAGCGAAGGTCCAACCAACCTGCGATCGGGGTGCGGTTGCCGTGCTGGCAGACGTATTCCTTGCCGAAGCGGTGCGGGGAACCACCGTGGAACGCACCATCGAATGGGTCGACACCGACGCCGCCGGTCACCAGCACAACTCCGTGATCATGCGGATGGTCGAGTCCGCAGAGGCAAAGCTCTTCCGCGAGCTGGGTGCCACCTCGTACTTTGCCATTGCACCCCGGGTCCGCCATGAAATCGACTACCGCGCAAAACTATACTTCGGGCAGGCGGTCACCACCGCGGTGAGGATCGAGCGCATCGGGACCAGCTCGATGGACTTCGCCTTCAAGGTTTGGGGACACCCGCATGAGGGGCGGGCGGCCGTGCTGGCGGCCGAGGGCCGCTTCGTCACCGTCTGCGTACCGCAGGGCAGTGACGGCTCGGCGCCGTGGCCGGAGGGGATCCGGGCTGCACTGCCCGCATAGCAAGCGGGACGGGTTACTGCGTCCTTTCCCCTCGCAACGTCTCAGAGGGCGCCATGCCGAAGTGCTGCCTGTAGGCCTGTGCGAAGCGACCCAGGTGTCCGAATCCGCATCGTTCGGCAATGCTTGTCACGCTGTCGACGCCCGGGTCCGCTTCGCTGAGCATTGCATGGGCGCGGCGCAGGCGCGCCTCGCGCAGCATCTGGGACGGGGTGGAGCCCAGCTCCTTGGCCAGCGCGACTTGAAGCGTGCGGATCGAGACCCCGAGCGCCTCGGCAAGGTCGCCGACGTTCAGGTCCTCGCTGCTGTGGACGTCCAGCAGGTCCGAAAACGAACAAACCAGCGACGAGTTCTTGGCATCCTCGGAGGGTGTGTCCCATTGGTCAAGCGCCGTCGAATAGTTCGATTTCACGGCCATGAGCCAACGGGCCAGCACGACTTCCTCGTGCAGCCGCTTGACGTAGCCAACGGGCGCTGCGCCTCCGTTGTTGACCATGTCGTGGTATTCGAAAACGGCCCGCATAAACGACCGGCCCTCCGGTGTCGCAGTATTCAGGCTGTTGGCCAGCTTCAGGGGACCCTCGAGCGTGGCCCCGTAGAGCGTCGACGCCGCGTCGTTGAGCAGCTTGCGCGGGGCGGTGACGATCAGCTGCGGCGTTCCCGCCTGCCATGTCATCGAAAAGTCGCTGTCTATCGGCGGGATCGAGGCCAGATTGGGTGTCGATTCGACGGTGGAGCCCGAGCTGCGCAATTGGGCGCTGCCGGACAGCGGCACCTGGACCATATAGAAGGTCTTCAATGCGTCGGGGCTGATGCGCACCGCCGTCCCGTAGTCCAGCAGGTGCACGCCGAATCCGGCGCCCGATGAACGTAGGTTCAGCTTCACGTTTCCGCGCCCCGAAAGCGGCTGCAGGGTGTGCGCGCAAAAAAGTTCACTGATCCGTTGCCGGGCTTCGTAAGGGTCGCTGGTTCTTAGCGTCGGCAAGGCGTCGAGCACGCGACCGGATGATGGCATGGTGTGCTGCGGACTCAGCATGCTGAATACTCCTTGGTCGCCCTGGCGAGAGATGCGTGGATCGGATGTTACGTGCGTGAAGTGGCTAGTGGTGGCTCGGCTTCGACGCGTAAGTTCTATGCAGGTCACCCATTATGACATGGGTCACGTGAAGCTTGCAGGGAAGGAAAACCATGAAATCACTTCAGGATCGCGTCGTACTGCTCACTGGCGGAGCCACCAAGGTCGGTGCCGGGGTGGCAGGTTCGCTCATCGAGGTAGGAGCCCGCGTCATTGTCGTTGACATCGACGAGATGGGCGGTGCCGAACTGCTGGAACGCCACCCGGACGTCGAATTCCATGCCGTGGACATCGCCGACGACGCCGCCCTCGAATCATTGGTCGCCGGCATCGAGTCCCGCCACGGCCGCCTTGACGGCCTGGTCAACCTGGCCTGCAGCTACCTGGATGAGGGCATCGAATCGAACCGAAGCGACTGGCTCACGGCCCTGAACATCAACGTCGTCTCTGCCGTGATGCTGGCAAAGCTGGTCCGCCCGTTGCTCGCCGCCTCCGGGCACGGTTCGATTGTCAATTTCACCTCGATCTCCTCCGGCGTCTCGCAGACCGGCCGTTGGCTCTACCCTGCCAGCAAGGCAACATTGGTGCAGGTCACTCGGTCCATGGCTGCAGACCTCGCTGCCGACGGCATCCGGGTGAACTCGGTCAGCCCGGGCTGGACCTGGTCCAAGATCATGGACACGCTCTCCGGCGGAGACCTGGCCAAGACCGACTCCGTGGCGGCGCCTTTCCACCTGCTGGGCAGGGTCGGGCGTCCGGGGGAGGTCGGTGACGTGGTCGCGTTCCTGCTCTCGGACCAAACCTCCTTTGTCACCGGTGCCGACTGGGCCGTGGACGGCGGCTACTCGGCCATGGGTCCCGAACGCAACGAGCCAGCCATTCCGCTGCTGGCCGCCAACTAGTTTCCCTTCGCAACACCTCCCACTCCCACATCATCAGCAGCGAGAACAAGGAAACAGGATCATGACCCCACGCACCATCACCATTGTCGGCGCCGGACAGTCGGGCCTCCAGCTGGGCATCGGTCTGCTGGACGCCGGTTACGACGTCACGCTCATCTCAAACCGCACCCCCGAACAGATCCGAACCGGCTCCATCGCCTCCAGCCAGTGCATGTTCGATCAGGCGCTGGGACACGAACGCGAGCTGGGTCTGGACCTGTGGCCCGACGCCCCGGCGGTCGAGGGCATCGCCTTCACCGTGGCGCCCCCGGAGGCCCCCGGCGTCAAAGCCATCAGCTGGGCGCACCGACTGGACGCCCCGGCCCGGTCGATCGACCAACGGGTCAAGTTCCCCGCGTTCATGGAGGTCTTCGAGGCACGCGGCGGCACCCTGGTGTTCGAGGAGGCAGGCGTCGAGGACCTGGAGCGCTACGCCGAGCAAAGCGATCTGGTGCTGGTCGCCGCGGGCAAGGGCGAGATCGCCGGCCTCTTCGAACGCGATGCCGAGCGCAGTCATTATGCGGCACCGCAGAGGGCACTGGCCCTGACATACGTGAACGGCATGAAGCCGCGCGAGGAATTCTCCGCGGTGAACTTCAACCTCATCCCGGGCGTCGGTGAATACTTCGTCTTCCCGGCACTGACCGTCACCGGCCCCTGCGAGATCATGGTGTTCGAGGGCCTGCCCGGATCCGACATGGACTCCTGGAGGGGCTTGACCCCGGAGGAGCACCTGGAAAACTCACTGCGCATCCTGCGCACCTACCTGCCGTGGGAAGCCGAGCGCTGCACCGACGTGACGCTCACGGATCCCAACGGGGTGCTGCAGGGACGCTTCCCCCCTACCGTCCGGCACCCGCTGGCAACCCTTCCCTCCGGAAAGACGGTGCTGGGCATGGCCGACGTGGTGGTGCTCAACGACCCAATCACCGGGCAGGGCTCCAACAATGCGGCCAAGTGCGCGGCCGCCTACCTCAAGGGAATCCTCGAACACGGCGATCGCCCCTATGACGACGGGTTCAAGCAGGGCCTTTTCGAGGGCTACTGGGAGTACGCGCAGCACGTCGCGGCTTGGACTAGCACCATGCTGGCCCCGCCAGCCACCCACGCCCTTCAGCTGCTGGGCACCGCCCAGAGCAACCCGGACATCGCCAAGCGCTTCGCCAACGGCTTCGACTACCCGCCGGACTTCGCCGCGTGGTTCATGAGCGAGGAAGCAGCAAACGAATACCTGGACTCCTTCGACACGGTGCACTAGCACCGCCGCCCCCACATTCCCCACACCACTGGAGTTTTCAATGCGTACCATCGCCATCGTCGGGGCCGGAGAATCCGGTGCCCAGCTAGCCCTCGCCCTGCAACGATCGGGCCACAGCGTCACCCTCTTCTCCGACCGTTCGGCCCAACAGATCCGCACCGGGTCGATCACCTCCAGCCAATGCGTATTCTCGTCCTCCCTGAGGATCCAGCAGCCGCTGGAAATCCCCGGTGCGAACACCTCGGACATGGGCATCATCGGGGTTCACATGAGCATTGCAGGCGGAGAGGGGCGGGACGAAATCGACTGGCAAGGCATGCTTGAGCGCCCGGCGCTTTCGGTGGACCAGCGGGTCAAATGCGCGCACTGGATCGAGACGTTCATCGGCCGTGGGGGAGACTTCCGCATCGAGAAGCTTTCGGTGCGCAGGCTCGAGGAGCTCGCGGGGCTCTTCGACCTGGTCGTGGTGGGCACCGGAAAGGGTGAACTGGGGCAGGTCTTTGCCACGGACAGGGCGAAGTCGCCCTTCGACCGTCCGCAGCGTGCAGTGGCCGTTACCTACGTGAAGCCCGCGCACGGCCCGGGGGAGGAACCAGATGCGTCAGCCATCAGGATGAACATCGTGTCCGGGGTCGGCGAGTTCTTCACCTTCCCCGGGCTGGGCACCAAGGGACCGTGCCAGATGATGGTCTTCGAGGGCATTCCCGGAGGCCCGATGGACTGCTGGGACTCGGTCAACACCGCCGAGGAACACCTGGCGATGTCGCTGGAAATACTGCGCAAACACTTCCCGCGCGAGTACCCGCGCTTTGCCGGCTCGGTTCTCAACGACCCCGGTGCCGTGCTGCGTGGCCGCATCACCCCAGTTGTCCGCTCCGCGGTGGGCATGCTGCCCGGGGGACGGGTTGTCATGGGTATCGGGGATGCGATCATACTCAACGACCCGCTCACCGGCCAGGGCTCAAACAATGCGACGCTGGCTGCGGACCACTACGCCCGGGCCATCGATGCGCGCGGGGAAGGCGGCTTCGACTCCGAGTGGATGCTGCGCACCTTCGACGAGTTCTGGCGCGGCTGGGGCCAGTTCTCCACGGTGTGGACCAACTCCATGTTGCGCGAACGCAAGCCCTGGCAGCTGGAGGTGCTCGCGGCGGCCCAGAACCACGAATCCTTGGCCACCGCGTTGGCCAACGGGTTCGACGATCCGCGCACGCTCTTCCCCTGGTGGTTCGAACCCGAGGAGGCCGCGGCGTTCATGGAACGCGCGGTGGCCGAGGAGGGTGCGGCGTTTGACCTGCGCGACTTCCGCTCCACGCTGGGCCAGTTCGCCACGGGTGTCACGGTGGTGACCACACGCACACCGCAGGGGACGAAAGTGGGCATGACCGCCAACTCCTTCACCTCCGTATCGATGGATCCGCCGATGGTGCTCTGGTGCCCCAGCAAGTTCGCCCCGTCGCTGGACGACTTCGAAGCGTCCACGCACTTTGCCATCAACGTGCTCGAATCCTCCCAGCATGTGCTTTCGCGCCAGTTCGCCACCCCAGCCGAGGACAAATTCGCCGGAGTGGATTGCTCCGAGGGGATTGCCGGGGTGCCGCTGCTGGAGGGTGCCGTCGCCACCTTCCAGTGCCGGACCGTGGCCAGGCACGATGCCGGCGACCACGTGATCTACGTGGGCGAGGTGGAAAAGTACTCCCGGATCGAAGGGGACCCGCTGGTCTTCCACGCCGGGGCCTACCACCGAACCGCCCTGCACCCGGACTTCAGCTAAGCACCCTGCAGCCAGTACCTACGCGAAAGAGAAACACATGGAAACCGACTACGTCGTCATTGGCTCGGGCATCAACTCCCTGGTGGCCGCAGCCGAACTGGCGCGCAGCGGGGCGTCGGTGGTGCTGCTAGAGGAACACGAGCGGCTCGGCGGGTTCATCGACTCCGGGGAGCTGACCGTCCCGGGGTTCATCCACGACACGTTTTCCTCTTGGCATCCGTTGTTCGTCTCCGGGGGCGCCTACGCCGAGCTGGGCAAGGAATTGCACGATCGGGGCCTGCGCTATTGCAACACCGAGGACGCCAACACGCCCTGGGTGTGTGCGAGCATCGGCACCGATGTCAGGGGGAACACAACGGCCGTTTACGCGCAACGTGACCCCGGCGCGACGGCCGAAGCCTTCGAACACGCCGAGGATCGCGCGGCATACGCCCGCATGCTGGAAGACTTCGGGAAACAAGCCCCGGTCATCTTCGGTGCGTTGGGCAGCGAGATGAACCTGCCAAACGCCGCGAAACTCGGCTTCAAGACGATGCGCCTGGGACTGGACAAGGCCCAGCAGCTGGGGCGCCAGGGACTGATGAGCGGGCGCAGCCTAACCCGCAGCACATTCACCGGGACCGAGGCCGACCAGCTTTGGGCGCCCTGGCTGCTGCATGCAGGGCTCGGCCCTGAGCAGGCAAGCGGCGGGGTCATGCTCCCGGTCATGGCTGCAAGCATGCACCAATTCGGCCTGCCTGTCGTCCAGGGCGGAGCCGGGCAATTCGTTGCGGCCTTCGAATCGCTTCTCACCGACCACGGCGTGGTGATCCGCAATGGCACCCGCGCGCAGGACATTGTTGTGACGGGCGGGCGCGCGACGGCAGTGCGCACCGCCACCGAGATCTTCACCGCCCGCAAGGGGGTCCTCGCCTCAGTCTCGGTGCCGCAGCTGTACAACGATCTGCTGGAACCCGCCGCCGTGCCGGAAGCAACCCGTGCCGAAGCCCGTGCCCACAGGCCGGGCCGCGCTGCCATGCAGATACACATGGCGCTCTCCGGCCCCGTGCCGTGGAGCGATGATCGCTTGGCTCGAACCCCGTTGATTCACATTTCCACCGGCTCCGATTCATCGGCCATCGCCTGCGCCCAGGCAGAAGCGGGGCTGCTGCCGGCCAACCCGACCATCGTGGTGGGCCAGCAATGCGTGCTCGATCCCTCGCGCGCGCCGGAAGGGCAGGCTACGCTCTGGCTACAGTTGCAGGAACTGCCGTTCGAGCCCGTCGGGGATGCCGCGGGGGAGCTGGACACCGGGTCCGGCTGGGACGAAGCCCTCACCGAGGCATACATCGGGCGGGTGCTGGGGAAGATCGAGCAGTACGCCCCGGGCCTCGGCGAACTGGTGCTCGGCATCAAGGCCATCAACCCGCAGCAGCTGAGCCGGGCGAACAGGAACGCCGTGGCCGGCGACCCGTACGGGGGAGCCGCCGAATTGCACCAGAACCTGCTGTGGCGCCCGCTGCCGCGGCTGGGCAAGGGGCGCTCGCCGGTCAGGAACCTCTGGCACATCGGGGCGGCGACGCATCCGGGTCCGGGTCTGGGCGGCGGTTCCGGCCACCTGGTTGCCCAGCGGCTCATCCGGAGCGCCGGGAAATCCCGGCGTCGATGATCCGCACTGTGGACAGGGCCTTTGACTAGTCCTGATGCACTGGTAGATTTGCGACAAATCAATCAAATATGACGACCGTCATTGTTTTTCGATAAATAGTTTCCGGTGGGTGCAAGAGCGTCCACCCCCACCAACACTGGAGTTGCCATGAGTCCCGTACGAGAAGTCCTTGCATCGCTGGCCACGGGTGCCGTCGAGATCCACGACCTGACCGCTCCGCTGTCAGAAGACACCCCGACGCTGGTGCTGCCGGAGCCGTTCTCGAACCTGATCGACTTCCGCATCGAAGAGGTCTCCGCCTACAACGAGCCCGGCCCGTTCTGGAAGCACCACAACATCCACACCGGCGAGCACATCGGCACGCACATCGACGCCCCGATCCACTGGATCTCCGGGCGCGAGGGCAAGGACGTCTCCCAGCTCGATCCCGCACGCCTCGTCGGCCCCGCGGTGGTCCTGGACTTCAGCGCCGAGGCCGCCGCGGACCCGGACTTCCTGATCGACATCGCGCACCTGGTCGCATGGCAGGAAGAGCACGGCGTCTTCCCCACCAACTCCTGGTTGCTCTTCCGCACCGGGTGGGACCAGTACGGACACGACAAGCAGGCATTCCTGAACTTGGACGAGAACGGATCCCACACCCCCGGATTCACCGCCGAGTGCGCGAAGTGGATCGCCGAGGAGCTCGATATCTCCGGCATCGGGGTGGAAACCGTGGGCATCGATGCCGGAAACGCCGGGGCGCTGAACCCGCCGTTCCCGATGCACTACTTCCTGCTGGGCGCCGACAAGTACGGCATCACCTCGCTGAAGAACCTTGACAAGCTTCCCACCCACGGGGCCATGATCGTGGTGGCCCCGCTGCCGATCGTCGGCGGCACCGGCGCTCCAACGCGCGTGCTGGCCATGGTCGGAAAGAACTGACCATGAACGTTGCGCAGCTCGTCGGCAAGACCCTGGCCGAACTAGGCGTTGGCCACTGCTTTGGAGTGGTGGGCTCCGGGAACTTCACCGTCACCAACACCCTGATAGAGCATGGAGTGCCGTTCACCGCGGCCCGGCACGAGGGCGGGGCCGCGACCATGGCCGACGCCTACTCGCGCGCCAGCGACCAGGTTGCCCTGCTCTCCGTGCACCAGGGCTGCGGGCTGACCAACGCGGCCACCGGCATCGGCGAGGCGGCCAAGTCCCGCACCCCGATGATCGTGCTCGCCGCCGAGGCCGCACCCTCGGCCGTGTACTCGAACTTCGCGATGGACCAGGACGGCTTCGCCGCCTCCATCTACGCGTTGCCCGAGCGCGTTCACTCGGCCGAATCGGCAGTGGCTGACACCATCCGGGCCTACCGGCGCGCTGTGAACGACCGCCGCACGGTGGTGTTGAACCTGCCGCTGAACGTCCAGGCGCAGGAGGTCGCCAAGCTGCAGGCCGCGGCACCGGCGTCCATCGCACCGGCCGAACCCATCCGCCCCTCGAGGGCCTCGGTTCAGGCCCTGGCCGATCTGCTGGCCGGAGCCCGACGCCCGGTGTTCGTCGCCGGCCGCGGCGGGCGCGGGGCCAGGGACGAGATCCTGGCCCTGGCGAAGCACTCGGGCGCGCTGGTGGCGACCTCGGCCGTGGCCAAGGGACTTTTTAACGATGACAAGTTCAACCTTGGCATCTCCGGAGGCTTCTCGTCTCCGCTCGCGGCCGAGTTGATCACCGACGCGGATCTCATCATCGGGTTCGGCTGTGCGTTGAACATGTGGACCATGCGCCACGGGCACCTGATCGGCACCGATACCAGGGTCGTCCAGGTCGACCTCGAGGAGCAGGCGTTGGGTGCCAACCGGCCGATCGACCTGGGCATCGTGGGGGACTCCGCGGAGTGCGCAGCGGACGTGCTCGAGGCGCTCGTCGCCGGAAACGTGCAGGCCCGCGAGGGCTACCGCAGCACAGCCGTCGCCGCGCGTATCAAGGAATCGATCGACTGGAACCGGGTCGACTACCGGGACCTGTCCGACGGCCATCTCATTGACCCGCGCACGCTGACCAAGCGGCTCGACGAGCTGCTGCCGGCCGAGCGGATCGTCAGCGTCGACTCGGGCAACTTCATGGGCTACCCCAGCCAGTTCCTCTCGGTGCCCGACGAGTTCGGCTTCTGCTTCACGCAGGCCTTCCAGTCCATAGGGCTGGGCCTGTACACGGCCATCGGCGCGGGTTTGGCACAACCCGGACGCATGCCCGTGCTGGGCACCGGCGATGGCGGATTCCACATGGCCATCGCCGAGCTGGACACGGCCGTTCGGCTGGGCATGCCGCTGGTGTGCATCGTCTACAACGACGCCGCCTACGGGGCCGAAGTGCACCACTTCGCCATCGACAACCCGGAGGCCGATATGGGCTCCGTGCAATTCCCCGACACCGACTTCGCGGCCATCGGCCGCGGCTTCGGCGCCGACGGGATCACGGTGCGGACCCTCGCGGACCTGGACGCGGTGGGGGACTGGGTGGCCTCCAACCCGTCCAAGCCCTTGGTGATCGACGCGAAGATCGCCTCCGACTCGGGCTCCTGGTGGCTCGCGGAGGCCTTCAAGGGGCACTGACCGGCATGATCGCCCCTGACAACGACGTATCATCTAGTCATAGTTTGAATCGGCCCGCCTTGGAATCACTCCGGGGCGGGTCGATTTCGCAGTGGTGGCTTCACGCAGAGCGACGGTCATGACCGACGAAGATTTTGACCACAACGATCTTTGCCCGGGGCAGGCGGCTTGATCTGGACTTCCGCGAAGGCATGGTTCCGGTCACCGCCATCGCCGAGTGGAGTCCGGCGGCCAAACAACTTGAGGCGGTTTGGGTTACCTGGTCCGGCTTCACCCGGGAAGCCTTCGAACAGCTCGGGGCGATGACCGGCAACCGTCGGGCGGCCGCCGAACTTGAACGCACCCTGCACAGCCGTGCAGGCCTCCAGAGGCTGATCGAACTGCTCAGGAACCTGGGCAGTGGCCGGAGTGCCCCGGACTACGGGCGGAGTGGGTCTTTCCTCGACGCGACGCGAACCATTTAGCCCCGGGGCGCTCTGGAGCGCGTGCGGGCGGGGCCGGCGGACGTACAACGAAGGGCCGGCACCAAGCGGTCGTTTTTCAGTGCTACGCGACAGCTCAAATCCGCTCGGTAGGATCGGCGGTGACGAATTCGCAGGGATGGGTCCGCAGAACCGCTGCGCTCTTTTCCGGACAGCCGGCAGCGCCGATGTGGAGAAGCGGCCAATCGTCCCCGACCCCGGGCTTTTCACGAATGGTTGGCTGGACAGGACTGTCGCGAGGCTAATGCGAAGCTCTCATCAACGTCGCGACAGTCCATTTATACGGTTACCGAATCCGTCTCGATGACAAAGTCCGCGAGGTCCACCGACTTGTACTTAGCCCGCTCGTGGTGGGCTTCATGGGGGAACGTCCGCGTTGCATCGAAACCGATCTTCGCGCCCACATAATTCGGGAACGAAGGATTCAATCCGTGTCCGAATGCTGCGGGGATCGTGAGCACCCCGTTTACCGGGTCCAGCCGGGTCGCCATGGCCCATTCGACATCCGACGCGTTGCGGATGTCCACGTCGTCATCGACGACCGTCACCATTTTCAGCGGCGGGAAGGCAGCAAAGGTTGCCATGATCGCCTGTTTGGACCAGCCCTTCCGGACCTGCCTCATTTGTAGGACCGCATGGTAGAAACCGCATCCACCATGGGTGAAGGCGACATCCTTGATTCCCGGAACCTGCTTGCTGACCAACGACAGCACGTTCGATTCCCCAAGCAGACCAACGGAATTGAACACTTCTTGGCCGGACAATATGGTGTGGAAAACCGCTTCCCGCCGCCGGTGGATGGCCTTGACATGAACCACCGGCCGAGGGGCCCGCTCGGCGTAGTAGCCGGTGACTTCTGCAAACGGTCCTTCGTCGGCGAGTTCTCCGGGGACGATTTCGCACTCGAGGGAAATCATGGCTTCTGCCACCATTTCGACGTCCGAGTTGCGCCCGGCGACCAGCCGCAGGGCCGAACCGTGGAACGCGGAGGCAATCCCGAGTTCGTCGGTGTCGGCGGGCGCGGACTCCGACGGCGTGGCGGCGGCGAAATGCACGCCGGGGCCAACGCCGATGTTGATGGTCAAGGGAAGCGACTCCCCGCGCTCGGCGGCCTTGTCCAAGTAGAGTCCGAGATGCCTGCCAGCGTCGATGTTCACATGCAGGGTCCTCGGGCCCGCCACCATGAAGCGCTGGATGGACGCGTTTCGTACACCGGTCTCGGGATCGCGCGAAATTACCACGCCGGCGTCGATGTATGGACCGCCGTCCTCCAGTGCGTGCACCGGGATCGGGAGATCGTGAAGGTTCACCTCGGAGCCGGTCATGCTCACTTCGGTGACGGGGCCTTCGGGTACTACCACCGGATTCACCGGCTCACGTTGCCAACCTGAGATCATGTCCGACACGTATGAGGGCAAGTCTTGTTCAAGCATGTCGAACAGCCCGCCCAACAGTCCCCGCGACCAGTAGAGGCCGGTGAGAACCGGAATGTCGCTTCCGCGCACGCGTTCGAAGAGGACGGCACGGTCTTGGCCCTCGTATCGGGCCGCGATACCCGCCAGATCGAACTCGGGGTCAACTTCGGACTTCACCCTGACCAAGCGCCCTGCGGCGTCAAGTGCCTCGATGATCCGGGACATATCGTGGATGACATTGTGTGATTTCATGATTACTCTCCCCAGCGTTCAAAGTCGGTTTCGATGTCGTAGTGGTCAAGGATTCGCCCGACGGTGTGGTCAACGATCTCGGCAATGGTCGTCGGACGGGTGTAGTAGGCGGGAACAGGCGGCATGATGATGCCTCCGTCGCGATCGACCCTGACCATTGCCTCCAAATGGGCGCCGCGCAGGGGGGTTTCGCGGGTTATGAGGACCACCTTCCGGCGCTCTTTCAAGGCAACGTCGGCTGCCCGGGTAAGCAGGCTCGTGGTGGTTCCGTAGGCTATCTCCGCGAGTGATCGAATGGTGCACGGGACCACGACCATGCCAATGGTTCGGAATGATCCCGAGGATATTGCCGCACCGACATCGTCGGTGGGGTACACGACGTCGGCAAGTTTCCTCACGGCATCCACGGTGTAGTCGGTTTCGTCGACAATGGCCCGCTTCCCGCTGCGGGAAATGACGAGGTGGGTCTCGATATCTTCAACCTCACGCAGTATTTCCAGAAGCCGGATCCCGTAGATCACTCCCGACGCGCCACTGATACCGATAATCAGTCTTTTCTTGCCCATGGTGCATGCTCCCGCTCGTATGCGACAGGAATGAGGAGAAGCCCATCCCGAAGAAATCCAGGCGTCATGTCAGAGCCAAAGCAGGCATTCTCAATAAGTGACGCACGTCATGAAAGCTTAACGCGTCGGCAGTTCGTTTCGCCCGGGGGTTTCGTCGTCTATGCGCGTTCTGGATATCGTCTACGCAAAGCGGATATTCCTGTCCGGCTTCTGCCTATACATTCAGTTCAGTCCGGAACGTGGATGTGCGTGCGAATCCCTTTCGATGGCATTCGCCAATATCCGCCATTGCCATTCGGCGGCGCCCAAGATCTCCTTTCCGTCTTGGGTGCCGTCACCGCTGGGTCTGGTCTTGCCAAAGGACATTGCGGCTTCAGGGTTCGAGAGATGCCGGACGCGCGATAGCGGGATGCCCACGTTTCGAGGATGCAAGAAAACGTTGACTGGATTTGGGGGCAGGGTCCCCCTGTCGCTTTCGAATTCTTGGGAAGCGGGAGTGATTTCGATTTCGCGAAGTCACTTCGAGGCGAACCCGTGCGTTATCGAACTTCCTGGCGTTATTCCAAATTTCTAGTTATCAAAACGATCTAGCACAAAGGAATTGAGGTTGAGTATGTCGCAAGATACAGCGAACAAAGAAGGTTCAAATACCCTTCGGTACGCTCTTCAGAACGGCAAAATGAACAGAAGCGCGTGGACCGTCACCGCAATGTTGGTCGTATTGCAGGTTATCGCGTTCGCAGACCGAGCGGTGCTCGGACTCGTGGCTCCATCGGCAATTTCCGAGCTCGGCATCAGCCCAACCCAATTCGGATTCATCGGAAGCGCATTTTATTTCCTGTATGCGGTCATGGCGGTCATTACCGGAATCCTGGCGAGCAAGGTTTCGGTCAAATGGATCGTCTTTGTGCTGGGTCTGACTTGGGCGCTCATGCAGTTTCCAATGCTGTTTGGCGGCGGGGCGGCGGTTCTTCTGGTGAGTCGGATCATTTTGGGCGCTGCGGAAGGACCCGCAACTCCAACTGCACTTGCCTCGGTTCATTCTTGGTTCTCCGCATCTCGGCGTGCGCTGCCGTCCAATTATGTGGCCATTGGTTCCACACTTGGACCGGTGATTGCCGCCCCGGTATTGGCATTCATTATTGCCACATGGGGCTGGCGTTGGGCGTTCGGTGTCTTGGGGATTCTGGGCCTCGTATGGCTTTTGTTCTGGGTGGTTCTCGGAAAGGACGGTCCTTACGCTGCGACCACGAAGCGATCCACCGATGCGCTTGGTGAGGCCCTAAACGATGTGGCCGAACCTGAAGCGGAAAACGCCTACACGTGGTTCGACCAGCAGGCCCCGGTGCGAATGCTCAAAGTACTTCTCAGCGGCACTTTCCTGATAACAGCAATTGGCGTTTTCGCGAATTTCTGGACGATGGGATTCCTGACGACGTGGCTCCCTCAATATTTGAAGGTGTCCGCAAACCTCACCATGGGTCAGGTCGGTATCGTAACGGTCTTCCCGTGGCTGTTCGGGGCGTTGGTCCTGTTGGTGCTCGGGTTTATCGGACGTCAACTTATGAAGAAGGAACGCACGGTTCGCCACGCCATGGGAGTGCCTTTCAGCGTGACCTTGGCTATCGGTGGATTAAGCTTCATCACGGCTACATTCACTTCTGGCGCCCTGACAATCGTATTCCTGACGATAGCCGCCGGGTGCAGCATCATATACCCGATGGGTGCCGCGGTGGTTTCCTACATTGTCGGAACGAAGCAGCGGCCAATTGTCATGGGCACATTGGGGGCGGTCGGCTCCATCGGCGCAATCATTTCACCGGCCTTGGTTGGGTGGCTCATGGAGAATGCCGGGTACAAGCCTGGCGCAAAGGGATCGGTTCCAACACCGGAAATGGTGGCGAGCATGGTCGACGGGGTTGATAGTTCATTCATGATTGCGGGAGCCTTGCTCTTGATCTCAGGTCTGCTGGGCCTGTTCTTCATCCGCCCCGATCACACCGCAAGAAGTC
Organism: Paeniglutamicibacter sp.; assembly: GCF_046714615.1. Lineage (NCBI taxonomy): Bacteria > Bacillati > Actinomycetota > Actinomycetes > Micrococcales > Micrococcaceae > Paeniglutamicibacter > Paeniglutamicibacter sp. The sequence continues at coordinate 13,595 of NZ_JBKKAP010000015.1, read as the reverse complement.
TCCAGTCGAACGCCACAGCCTGATCGAAGGTAGCGGTCGGAGCGATTCCTGAAGGCTGACAGTCTTAGCAGGGCTCCGAATCTGCAGCAACATGGGCGCGCACATCATGTCGCTGCCGCCGCGATTCTCGTCAAGCCCAAACGGGCCCCGGAAGAAATTTCCGGGGCCCGTTTCACGTTTGCGCGGGATTTGCTGGGTTCGGGCATCGCGACCACAGCAATGCGTAAAGACTTCGAAAACCGGCGTCACGAACCATGCCATGCGGTCTCTACGTAGTTGACAAGGTGTTGTTGGGGATTTGTCCCGTCACTTGGCGTTCGCACCGAGGGTCCACAAATTGCTCGCATCTCTTCTTGGGGGAGTTTAGGGATCCTCGTCGTTGAACCAGCGGCCCGTAGCACTTGGGGGAAGCAGCGATATAACCATGTTCAAGCGGGTCGGCAGCGCAAACGGCCCCAAACGACCGGCAGACGAAAAACGGCGCCGGGGTTTGGTTCATCGAAATTTGAAGGAGCAACAAAATGCAACACAACGAACTACATGACACCAACTGCGCCGTGGAGTCGTCATCGGCAGAAAGACGCACGATCATCAAGGGTGCGGTCTGGTCCCTTCCCGTGACCTCACTGGCCGTGGCCGCGCCATCCGCTGCGGCCGGCCTGCCGGCGCGTGTCGTTCCGGCGGGGAACAACCTCCAATTCAACCCCACCAACTACTCGATTCCCGGGGTATGGGACACGACGTGTCTATGTGAACCGATGATGAACGCGTCGAACAAGCGCGATGTCACCACAACCACCTGCATCAGCTACATCGGGGCCCTGAATTTCCTGCCCGGCGAGTTCACGGTCTCGTACAGGGTTGGCGGTTGGTTCGACCTTCGTGCGGGGAAATGTTGTTCGCCGATTGGGAGCTGCTGACCACAGGTGACTGGACGATTGTCACCGAGGCATTGGTCCAGGCCGACAGCGGCTAGTGGAACTCGAGGGTCCCGTTGACGTACAACAAGACCCTCTTCGCGGGGAAGGAAGCCGCCGCACTGTCCTTCAAGCGCTTGGCCGGAGCCGAACGTCCGTTCTACACGGGAATGGACGGAGACGACAAGACCGTCCAGGTCCACCTGTGAGACTTCGGACGCATCGAGACGGGTTTCTGCGGCGAAAGCGGCGTATTACAGCGACTGGCTCTTGGACGCCTAGGGGGAGTCCTACTACCTCGGGCAGGAACAAGCCGAATACACCGAGGTATTCGGCCTGGCGCAGCTGCCGGTCCTGCCGTAACCGGATTTGGCCGCGAAACCGCGGCCACCGGTGATCATGGACCCTCAGGCTGCAGAATGAAATGCCAAAACACCCGCGGGTGACCAGTATCTGGTCACCCGCGGGTGTTTTGGCGAGGGCAGTTGCCGGCCCACTCTCGTCTTGCCGCCCGCACCATCCGGCACGTGCTTGCTGTCTGGCCAGCCGCGTCAACAAGCACGTGCAACAACGTGAGGCTGGCGAAGCTCGACGCCAGGACCTCGGCGCACTGGGTGAGGGTACTGCTCGTGAAGATGGGCTATCCGTGGATCAGGCGCTGGGCACTAGACCCTTCACTGACGCGGCGCTCACGTCCTTGGCCGGGGCCCAGCGCAGGTGCACCGTGCCCTCGGCCTCAGGGTCCTCGCGAAGCAGCGAGAGGCGCGGCCGGACCGCGTCGGTGCGGGCGCTCGGCGGCTTGCGGCGTCCGGCCTTGAACGGCAGCGGCCAGGTGGCACCGTCACCGACGTAGTCCTGCTCGGCTGCGGCCTGCAGCGTCCACTGCGGGTTGTACAGGTGAGTGCGGCCCAGTGCCACCAGGTCCGCGCGGCCCGCCAGCAGGATGGAGTTCACGTCGTCGTAGGAGGAGATCGCACCGACCGCGATGACCGCAACGCCGGCGGCGGCTGCCACCTGGTTGCGGATCTTGTCCGCAAACGGGGTCTGGTAGCTGCGGCCGAATGCCGGGCGTTCGTTGCGCACGATCTGCCCGGAGGACACATCGATGGACTTGACCCCGTGGGCAATGAACGCCGCGGCGATCTGAAGCGCGTCGGCCTCGGTGTTGCCGCCCCCGGTCCAGTCGGTGGCCGAGATGCGCACGCCGATCGGCTTGTGCGCCGGCCACACTTCGCGCACCGCGTCGAGCACCTCGAGCGGGTAGCGCAGGCGGTTCTCCAGCGATCCGCCGTATTCGTCGGTGCGTTTGTTGGACAGCGGGGAGAGGAAGGAGGAGAGCAGGTAGCCGTGGGCGGCGTGCAGCTCGAGCAGGTCGAATCCTGCTTCATCGGCGCGGCGGGCGGCGGCAACGAATTCCTCGCGGACCGTATCCATCATGGCGCGGTCCATTTCCACCGGAACGTGGCAGCCCTCGCCGTAGGCGATGGCACTGGGGGCCAGCACCTCCCAGTTGCCCGTTTCAAGCGGCTCGTCGATGCCCTCCCACATGAGCCTGGTGGAGCCCTTGCGGCCGGAGTGGCCGATCTGGGCGCCGATCTTGGCGTTGGAATTGCCGTGCACGTAGTCGGTGACGCGCTTCCACGCGGCACCCTGTGCGTCGTTGTACAGGCCGGTGCAGCCGGGGGTGATGCGTCCGATGTCGGAGACGCAGACCATTTCGGTCATAACCAGTCCGGCGCCGCCCATGGCCTTGGAGCCCAGGTGCACCAGGTGGAAGTCCCCGGGAACGCCGTCGGTGGCCGAGTACATGTCCATGGGGGAGACCACCACCCGGTTCGCCAATTCCAGCTCGCCGATCTTGTAGGGCTGGAACATGGCGGGGGCGATCTCCTGGGAACCAGCCAGGCGCGCGAAGTCCTCATCGACGCGCGCCGCGAACTCGGTGTCGCGCAGTTTCAGGTTGTCGTAGGTGATGCGGCGGGAACGGGTGAGCAGGTTGAAGCAGAATTGCACCGGGTCCTGGTCCTTGTACTGCCCGATGTTCTCGAACCACTCCAGCGAGGCCTGGGCGGCGCGCTGGGTCGATGCCACCACCGGGCGGCGCTCGGTCTCATAGGCGGCGAGTGCCTCCTCGACGGAGGAGTGTTCGTGCAGGCAGGCGGCCAGGGCCAGGGAGTCCTCCATGGCGAGCTTGGTGCCCGAGCCGATGGAGAAGTGGGCGGTGTGGGCGGCGTCGCCCAGCAGCACGATGTTTTGGTGGCGCCAGTTTTCGTTCCGCACGGTGGTGAAGTTGATCCACTTGGAGTTGTTGGTCAGCACGTCGTAGCCGGCCAGTTCCTCGGCGAAGATCTCCTTGACCTTGGCAACGGCAAACTCGTCGCTGACGCCGGGGGCGAAGACCTCGTTCTGGGTTTCGTCGAACCCGGCGGCCCGCCAGACGTCTTCGTGCATTTCCACGATGAAGGTCGAGCCCTCGTCCGAGTACGGGTAGCCGTGGATCTGCATGGTTCCGGCGTCGGTTTCCTTGACGAAGAACTTGAAGGCCTCAAAGACCTGGTCAGTGCCCAGCCACATGTACTTGGAGGTGCGCGCATCCAGGGACGGCTTGAAAGAATCGGCGAAGCGGGTGCGGATTGCCGAATTCAGGCCGTCGGCTGCCAACACCAGGTCGTAGTTTGCCGAAAGCTCTTCGACATCCGGGGCCATAGTGGAGAATCGCACGTCGACACCGAGCTCGATGCAGCGGCGCTGCAGCAGTTCGAGCAATTCCTTGCGGCTCATGGCAGCGAAGCCCTGCCCTCCGACGGTGTGCATTTCGCCGCGGAAGTGGATGTCGATGTCACTCCAGCGGGCAAAGCGGCGGGACATGTAATCGGCAATGACGGTGTCCGCGTTGCCGATGCCGCCGAGTGTCTCATCCGAGAAGACCACGCCGAAACCGAAGGTGTCCGAGGCGGCATTGCGCTCCCAGATGGTGACCTCGTGGGCGGGGTCGAGCTGCTTCATCAGGGCCGCAAAATACAGGCCGCCTGGGCCGCCGCCAACAACTGCGATCTTCATGGTGGATCCTTTCAATGACACGGTGCGGCCGGTTGGGGGCCGAGCGGTGCTGGCTAAGTTAAGGGGGGAGGGAAAGCTAGGACACTGGCGATTCGGCGAGCGACTCGCGCAGCTTGAAGTGCTGGAGCTTGCCGCTGGGGTTCCGGGGAAGCTCGTCGACAAAACGGATGTCACGCGGGTACTTGTAGGGCGAGATGACGGACTTGACGAAGTCCTGGATTTCCTTCGCCTTCGTCTCCGAGCCATCGACGCCGTCGACGAGGACCACGAAGGCACAGACCACCGAGCCGCGCTGCTCGTCGGGCCGTGCCACCACCGCGGTTTCCAGCACGTCGGGGTGCTGCATGATGGCTTCCTCGACCTCGGGCCCGCCGATGTTGTAGCCGGAGGAGATGATCATGTTGTCGCTGCGGGCCTGATAGGTGAAGTATCCGTCGGCGTCGCGCACGAAGGTGTCTCCCGTGATGTTCCAGCCGTTGGAAACATAGGCCTGCTGGCGCTCGTCATCGAGGTACCTGCAGCCGGTGGGGCCGATCACCGCGAGGCGTCCCACCTCGTTGGCGCCCAGCTCGTTTCCTTCCTCGTCAAGGATGGTGGCCCGGTAGCCGGGAACCGCAAGTCCGGTGGCTCCGGGGCGGATGTCGGCGCCGGCGGCGGAGATGAAGACATGGAGCAGTTCGGTGGCGCCGATCCCGTCGATCAGCGACAGGCCGGTGGCGTCATGGACCTGCTGCCACGTGGCCGCCGGGAGGTGCTCGCCGGCGGAGATGGCCAGGCGCAGCGGACGGAGCAACTCGGCCTTGCCCTCCTTGAGGATGGCGCGGTAGGCGGTCGGGGCCGTGAAGAGGATCGTGGCCCCCGCGTCGTGGGAGTACTGTGCCAATTCCACCGGGGTGGTGCGCTCGGTGAGCAGGGTGCTGGCGCCAAAGCGCAGCGGGAACACCACCAGCCCGCCCAGCCCGAAGGTGAAGGCCAGGGGAGGGGATCCGGCGAAGACGTCATCCGGGGTGGGTGCGAGGATGTGGCGTGCGAAGGTGTCGGCGTTGGCCAGGATGTCCCGGTGGAAGTGCATGGTGATCTTCGGGACGCCGGTGGTCCCGGAAGTGGGGCCAAGCAGCGCCACATCATCCGCGGCGGTTTCGACGTTGCTGAACTCACCTGACTTGGTTCCGGCCAGGGCCACCAGATCCAGGGGATCCCCGGATCCAACGGCCACGACCGGGTAGGCCGAGCCGGCGGAGTTGCGGGCGTCAGCCAGGAACCGGTGGTCGCAGAGCATCAGCGAGGGCTTCGCCAGCTCCGCGAGCTTGCTGATCTCCGGGGCGCGCAGGGCGGGCATGGTGGTGACCACCACGGCTCCGGCCTTCAGTACGCCGAGCCAGCACGCCACGAGCCATGCGTTGTTGGGTGCCCGCAGCATGACCCGGTTTCCCGGGACGATCCCGAAGTCCTCGGTGAGGACCTGGGCGACCTGGTTGGCCCGGTTGAGCAGTTCCCCGTAGCTTTGCGTCGAACCGTCCGGGGCCAGCAGCGCCGGACGGTCGGCGCCGAAGGCCACGACCGCGTCGTCGATCAGGACGGTGGCGGCGTTGAGCCGATCGGGGTATTGCAACTCGGGCAGCGTGAATTCCAGGGTAGGCCACAATTCGTGCGGCGGCAGATGGTCGCGCGTGAAGGTGTCTTGGTGGGCCGATAGCGATAATTCCATGAACTTGCCGTCTCTTTCCAGGAGTCGATTTTCAAGGTGGCGTTGGTGCCGTGGTGCCTTAACCGCGGGGTCCGCGGATCATGCCCTCCTGGGCGACGGTGGCCAAGAGCTGGCCGTCACGGGTGTAGAAGCGGCCCAGGGCCAGACCGCGGTTGTTCTGGCTGGAGATGGCTTCCTGGACGTAGAGCACCCAGTCGTCCACGCGCCCGGGGCGGTGGAACCACATGGAGTGGTCAAGGCTCGCCGTCACCAGTCCCTCGGTGCTCCAGGACAGGTTCTGGGTCCGCAGCAGCGGCTCCAGGATGGTGTAGTCACAGACATAGGCCAGGGCCGCACGTTGGGTGATGCCGTCATCGGGAAGTTCGGTGAAGGCCTTGACCCAAACCGCCTGGTGGGCTGTCGGTGCGCCGTCCACCTCGAGGTAGAGGGCGCCTGGAACATGGCGCATATCGAAGGACCGGCCGGCCGACCAGTAGTCCGCTGCGGGGCCCTCTGCTTCGGCCAGCACCGTCGCGGCGCTGGCCAGCGTTTCGGGATCTAGGTCAAGGTATGCGGCAGGGGCCGTTGAGGACTGTTCGGGCCCGGATTCCGGAACGTGGAAGGAACCAAGCGCGGTATAGACGGCTTTGCCGCCCTGGAAGCCGCGCACCTGGCGGGTGGAGTAGCCGCGGCCGTCTCGCATGAGCTCGACCTCGTAGCGGACGGGCACATGCATGTCCACGGGGCGCAGGAAGTAGGAATGCATGGAATGCAGTTCCCGGTCCTCGCCCACCGAGCGCATCATGGCCGAGGCGCCCTGGGCCACCATGTCCCCGCCGTAGGCCTTGGGCCACGGCACGTATTGGGGGATGGCGGTGTATGCCTGGTCGAAGACCTCGGCCTCGCAGGACGTCAGGTCGATGGCATCCAGGAAGATTTGTGAGCTCATGCCCGGCGGTATCCTTCCAGGGACTCGTCGGCGACGTCGTCGAGGTTGACCACGATGTTTTCCGGGGTGCGTGCCGTGAGCCAGACCAGGTCTTCGGTGATGGACATGTTCGCCTCGACGTGCGGCATGAAGGGTGGGACAAAGACCCAGTCGCCTGCGGTCATGTCAAGGAACTGCCCGTAGTCCTCACCGAAGTAGATGCGCCCGTGGCCGCGCAAGACATAGCCGCCGGTCTCGGCCTCGCCATGGTGGTGGGGCAGCGAGCGGTAGCCGGGGGTGTTGGAGACTTGGCCGAACCAGATCTTGGTGGCCGGGGTGTGCTGGATGCTGACCCCTGAGACACGGATGCAGTCGCCGGACTGTGCCGTGTTGCTGTCTTCCTCGCCCTTGCGGGTGACCACCGGGACGACGACTCCGTCGCTGCCGGCGTAGATCGAGTTGTCACCCTCGGTGCGGTAGATCGTGGGGGCGGTGTTGCTCATGGGCTTGGCTCCTTGGCTTGGTTGGCGGGTTTTTCTGGTGAAGGAAAAAGTATCTAGAGTGTTGCGTTGACGCGCAGTGTGATGCGGTTCGTCAATGTCCCGATGCCGGGAATCTCGGTGGTCATTTCGTCTCCGTCCTTCAGGAAGCGCGGCGGGACCATGCCCATGCCGACCCCGCCGGGGGTGCCGGTGAGTACGACGTCGCCGGGGCGAAGCACTGTGAAGGTGGAGATGTAGGCCAGAAGTTTGGCGGCGGAGAAGACCAACGTCTTGGTGTTTCCGCGCTGGAGAACTTCGCCGTTGACGGCGCAGATGACTTCGAGCCCTGCCTCGGGGTCGATCGAGTCGGCGGTAACCATGACAGGGCCCAGCGGGGTGGTGGCGTCAAAGGCCTTGCCTTGGAACCACTGCAGCGTGCGGCGTTGCCAGTGACGCATGGAGACGTCATTGGCCACGGTGTAGCCGGCAATCGCCGCGGCGGCCTCGTCCTCGGAAGCGTCCTTCAGGGTGGTGCCTACGACGACCGCCAGTTCGGCCTCCCAGTCGAGGTCCACCGACTCGTCGGCCACAATCTGTGCGTCCGGGTCGGTGAGGGTGTCGGCGAACTTGGCGAAGAGTGTCGGGTACTCGGGAAGCTCGCGGCCCATTTCACGGATGTGGTCGGAGTAGTTCAGCCCGCAGCAGATGACCTTTCCCGGGGCCGGCACCGGATTGAGCAACGTGGCGTCGGCTGCCGGAATGATGGCCGGCCCGCCTTGCACGGACGTGGCCTCGCGGACGATTCCCTTCCACTCGGGCAGGGCCAACAGGTCGCTGAGATTGTGTGCGGGCAGCGGCCGGTAGCCGCCGTCCACCACCAGGGCAGCGGTGGTGGTTCCATCGTGTCGAATCGTTGCGAGTTTCATTCCCTGGCCCCTTGCCATTCACCAATTTTATGTGTGTCGACTTTTTGACTGCCGTCACGTATCCTCAATGTAACACGCATCACTAGTCCGGCGCCAGAGCGGAACAGCCGCAATCGCCACGGGAACCCATAGGAGAGCACGATGACCGAAACCACCCTCTTCCAGAACCTCACGATCAACCCGGATTCACTGGGTAAGCCCTCCGGATTCGCCCATGGCGTGCTCGCGGGAAACACCGTGTACCTGGGTGGGCAGACTGCACTGGACAAAGACATGAAGATCGTTCCCGGCAACATCGTTGACCAGTTCAAGCAGGCGTTTTCGAATGTCCTCACGACCCTTGCCGAGGCCGGCGGCCGGCCCGACGACTTGGTTTCCGTGACCATCTACCTCACGGACGTGGATGACTACATGGCCAATGGCCGCGAGATCGGCCGACTCTGGCGTGAAATGGCCGGCAGCAACTATCCGGCGCTTGCAGGCATCGGAGTCAGCCGCCTGTGGCAGAAGGAAGCGCTCATCGAGATCCAGGGAGTGGCAGTGATCCAGGACCGTGCCTAGCGCCTGGCCGGGCAGGTCCGGGGTCTGAAGGAGTTAACTACGAAGCCGTGCCGTGCAACCGATCCCCGACAAGGGGAAGGCTGCGCGGCACGGCTCATTTTTGGACCGCGTGGTTCCGTCAGCGGGCCGCGGCGTTGTCGTCGATGGCACGGTCGGCATGGCGCTCGGCGCGAGGGGCCAGCAGGGTGTGGAGTTCCTGAAAAAGACGTTCGGCCTCCAGCGCATTCCAGTTCTCGGGCAGGAACTCGGTGGGCAGCCCGGGATCGAGGTAGGGCAGACGCCGCCACTGGGTGATCAGGACCAGGTAGTCGGCAAAGGCGCGGGCATCGGATTCGAGATCGCTGCGATACCCCTCCCGCTGGGCCCAGGTGGTCAAGAGCCCCCGGTTGCGCTCCAAGAAGTCGGAATACAAGGCATCAAGCGCCGGCAAATCCCACCACGACCCGATGTTCTTGTGCGGGTCCGTCCCGCCGATATGATCTGCCATGAAGAATTCGAGGTATTCGTTCAACCCGCGCGTACCAAAGTAAGCCAGCACAGACTCGCGAAGATGGCCCGGCGCGATCCAGAGCCCGGGAGTAACCGAACCAAAGCCCATACGGACCAGCGATGAACGGATCTTGTGCCGAATGTTGCGCTGCGACTCCGGCACCGTGAACGTCGCCAAGAGCCACTGGTCATCTTTTTTAGCCCGCCGCGGATGGAAGATGCGTTCGTCACCCTCGATGAACGTCTCGATGACCGATGTGGCAAGGGCGTACCCGTTGCGGCCATTGACCTGCACGCTGTCGATGACGCCGCGCTTCTTCAGTCGGGATATCGACGACCTGGTCCCCGTTGACTCGACACCGATATCCTGCATCAGGGAAATGATGGTGGCCACGGCCAGGGCGCCGCCGTGCTGGCGCGCATACAGGCCGAAAAGCGAGACGATTAGCTGGTGGTGACGAGGAACCGGGGCCTCACTGGGGCCCTTTCGGTCGCCTACGTGTGTAGTCATGCGCTCACTTTATCCAATTGGCCGGGATAGCCTGTCCGAAGGGGGCGGGAGTTTCAGGCGTGTCGTTGTGGTGACGCCGGTGATGGCAACCCGATGAACATGTCCCGCCCTTGGCCGCCATCCGTCGAAAGAGGTACAAGAGATTCATGCGTCCACAGGTATTGATCTGCTCGTATCTGCAGGAAGATCTGGTCGGCAAGCTGATCACCGATGTACCGGCGGTCGATGTCGTTTACAGACCCGAACTGCTGCCGGTCCCACAATTCGGGGCGGACCATTGGGGCAAGCCACGCGAACTGGTTGAGGGCCAAATCGCCGAATGGCGAGCTCATCTGGCCGAGGCCACCATCATGTTTGACTTTGATTGGTGGCAGCCGCGGGCTTGGCAGCAACACAGCCCCAACCTCACCTGGATCCAGGCCACGCAGGCGGGCGTGGGTGCCCGGGCCGAGGCAATGGGGCACACCGAGAACCAAATTCGCATTACTACTGCCGCAGGCGTCCATGCCAAGCCACTGGCTGAGTTCGCTCTGGCCGGCTTGCTCTATTTTGTCCGGGAACTGCCACTCCTTGGGTCCCAAAAGGACGCGCAGCGGTGGGAAAACGGGGCATCAAGCACACTTTATGGACAAAAGGCCTTGATTGTCGGTGCGGGCAGCATCGGTAGCGAAGTTGCCAGGACCCTGAGCTTCATGGGTGTCAGGTGCGATGGAACGACCCGGGGGTCGCGAGTTCTGGGCCAGCCATTCGAACGCTCGATTACTTTGCAAGACTGCGATTTTGGGGAGTACGACATCGTGGTCCTGGCCTGCCCGCTGACCGAGGAAACCAATGGTCTCTTCGACAAGCAAAGAATTGCCGCAATGCGGGAAGGTGCAATACTCGTAAACTTGGCCCGAGGGCCAGTCATCGACCAAGAAGCGCTTATTGATGCGTTGAAAGCAGGACATCTTGGCGGAGCCGTCCTTGACGTGGCGACCCCTGAACCATTGCCGACCGGCCATCCGTTGTGGGAAACCCCGAACCTAATACTGTCGCCACATACTGCCGCAAATGTGGACGCCGAAAACGCACGCTTGATGGATCTTTTTACCAGGAACCTTCGCCGCTACTTGACCGGCGACAAGCTGATCAATTCCTATGAACCGTTCCGGGGATACTGACGTCGGCCAAGTAGTCAGGCCCGGGGCGTCGCGTAGCGCGAGGGGCCGGCGCTCAGCGGCAATGCGGGCCTGACTTCATCGAGAAGCCCGGCCTGAACGACCAGGACCGCAAGCTGAACACGGTTGTTGGCGTCAAGGGGTTCCATGATTTTTGCCAGCTGCGCCTTTACGGTTCCTTCGCTGACATGCAGAAGTGAGGCTATCTGGGCATTCGTGTGACCCTGAGCCAGCGCATACAGCATGCGGCGATCGCGAGGTCCTGTTTGACGCAGGAGCTGTGACTTCAAGTCATACTTGCTCGTGGAATGAAGCTGGAACTGCTCCGCGTCCGTTGGCTTGGAAAAAATCATGTTTCCGAAATGGATCATCCGGAGGGCGGCGCCGAGCTCCGTTGAGACGGCGTTCTTGGCCAGATAGCTACAGGCCCCGGCCGAATGGGCTCTGCCCATGGTTTCTATGTCATGGGTCGCCGAGAGCATGACAACCTTTATGTCCGCGGATCCGGCAACGATCCGCCTGGTGGCTTCCACGCTGCTGACATTGGTAATGGTCGTTTCCATCAGAACCAGGTCCGGCTTCTTGCCGAGCGCAGCTTCGATGGCCTCATTGCCCGTGCTCGTGACTTCTTCAAGTTCAACGTCCGGGCTGGAAGCCAAGAGGCTTTCGAGCCCAAGCCGAAGAAAGTAATCACCATCTGCTAGATGGATTCTTATGCGAGGCTGCATCGTTGGGCTCCTAATGGAATCTGAAAATATTCAGTAAAAGATCGCAATAATCAGATGAAGATACAACCATCAAAACCCCGAAACTGAATTTTTCATTGTATTTCTTTCCCATGTTAGCCATGTCGAATAGCCAGTTGGCGATCCGGGACTGCCAAAGGAGTGCAGATTACGGAAAAAGCGGTGACTTTTGGCCGAGCGGCTAGTCTCTCCTGGCTGGTTCACCTAAGTGTCAGGCTGATAGGTCCTTCTATAATAACCGTACAGTGAATGGCATCTGTCTAGTACGGGTAAGGCAAGCATCCGATCGCTTCCATAAGGTCAAGCTTGGGGTCACTTTAGCAATGTGCCTCGGATCATTTCGCTTTCGCCTTGGAGGATGCATTGACAAGAGATTATTCACCACCAGGCAATGGGCAGCGTCGCTTCCCATTAGCCCGCAAACTTTTGGCTGGCGCCGTGGCGTCCAGCCTCTTTATTGTGCCGACAACTTCGGCCTACGCGGTTGACACCGATGATTCGGAAGCCATGGGCCAGGTTATTTCATCTGACCTGTTTTCCTTGAGTCTCTTGGATGTCGCGACGAGCGTTGCAGGAAACCCGAGTGATGCTGGTCCAAACGCTGAGCCATTGAATCTTTCAGCACTCGGAGCTTTGAGCCTGGACGTCGGCACTTTGCAGCTCCCGCTGATCAGCGACGGGACAACTCCAGGATTGCTGAACCTTGGCAATGCCGGGGTGCTGAATAGCTACGCCTCCGCCCCGTCCGTGACTCAGGCGGTGGCCGGTGCCGGCGCGGTCGATCAGAACGGTGCAATCGATGTTTCCGGGTCCCCCACCGAACCGCGCGGCAACGCCACGGTCAACTTGACCGACCTGCTTGCCCAGCTCGGCATCGATCCTGCGACCGACCCGGTAATCAGTGACCTTTCACTTGAACTCGGGGCCATTGGCTCGACCGCAACCAAGGACGCGGGAACAGTCACGTCTGAATATGTGGTGGCCGACGCGAAGATCGCACTCGAAAGCCCAGCTGTCGGAACCATGACGACTGCCGTTGGCGCGGTCGCTGACGATCTCGGTGTCACCCTCAATGGTCTGGTGGGCGCAGGCAGTCCGTTGCTGGGCACAATCTCCGGCATTCTGGGTAGCCTGGGCGTGGCCGGAATCGGTCTGGATAATACCGCTATCAGCCTTACCGGTGTTAATACAGCAATGACGGCATTCAAGGATAACCTCATTACGCAGAGCTTTTCCGATACCGATGGAATTGCTTCGATCAATCTCGGAACCGGGATTGTTACCATCGACTTGGCTAAAGCATTCGACGCAACCAATGGCTTAAACGGCCAAGCGCCCAACACGGACGTCATCGATGCAGCTACCCTGGCAGCCATCACCACGGCTCTCGGCGCAGCCATCGATGACCTGACGGCGACTCTCACTCAAGAACTCGAGGACGCGATCAACTCGATCCGTCTCGTTATCACGTCGGATGCCGATGCGGTTCTCGTTAGCGGAAGCGCGACCATCGACGCTTCGATTGGTGAATTGCTGGGAACGGCAACTACCACTCCGGTAGTCACGGTCGACCTGGGCGGCGGACTAGTGGAAGCTACTCTCCAGACCGCTCTTGAGGATATTGCGCTGCCGCTGATCGCGACTGCTGCTGGAAACGTACTCAATCCTGTACTGGCTGGCGTCGGCGGCTTGGTTTCAAGTGCGGTCACCCCGTTGCTGACGGCGCTGACCCCTGTGATTAATGGTGTGCTTGCCGATGTTATCCAGTTGACGGTAAACGAGCAGCCCACTCCGGGGCTGTTGGGCGCTGAATCGTTCACAGTGAGCGCATTGACCTTGACCCTGCTGCCCCAAGCAGCAGCGGCAAAGGTGAGCCTTGGAACGTCTACGGTGCGAGCACTTGATTTTGTTCCGGTGAGCATTGATTCACCGACCGCCGGGCAGGACCTGGGTGAGACCGGTTCGGTTCCGGTGTCGGGTCTGGGCGAGTCGGGTGCCACGATTTCGGTGGTGCTGGATGGCGATGCCGCGAATCCGCAGACCGCGGTCGTTGATGTTGACGGCAACTGGACCGTGACGTTCACCGATGTTCCGGCCGGCGACCACGCGGTGGTTGCCACCCAGGACG
>NZ_JBKKAP010000014.1:0-50459 GCF_046714615.1 Paeniglutamicibacter sp. | reverse complement strand
CGGTACCCGGGGGGGTCCCGGGGGGTCCCGCCAACTACGATGGGCCGGTCCCCTAAAACACTTGGTTTCTGCCACGGACCCTTCGCGTTGCGCCGCTGCTTCAAGCTAGGCGAGCAGTTGGCGCTTGGAGGAGATGACGCCGGTGTTGAAGCCGGCCAGGCGCAGCCCGCCGTGGAAGCGGGCGTGTTCGATCTTCACGCAGCGATCCATCACGACGTTCATGCCGTTGGCCTCGGCCTTCGCCGCGACCTCCTCGTGCCATGAACCCAGCTGCAGCCACAGGGTCTTGGCCCCCACCGCCAGCGCCTCGTCCAGGACGCCGGGCAGGTCGTCGTGCTTGCGGAAGACCTCGACCAGGTCCGGGGTTTCCGGCAGGTCTGCCAGCGACTTGTAGACCGGCTGCCCCAGGATCTCGTTGAGCACCGGGTTCACGAAGTAGACCTTGTACTTGGCCGAGGACAGCAGGTACGTCGATACGAAGTAGCTGGCGCGCGAGGGCTTGTTCGAGGCCCCCACGATCGCGATCGACTTGGTGTTGCGCAGGATGTCCAGGCGCTCGGCGGCATTGGGTCCCACCCAGGTGCGGGCCTCGATGGCGTTGCTCATTACTTGGCTCCCGTCACGGCGGCCGCGCGGGCGGCGTCGATGGAGCAGGCTGCCCCGTCGTAGGTTTCCTCGGCCGGGGCGCCCGCAACCTGCTGCGAGACGGTCAGTGCCTGGTCCAGGTCCCAGAGGATGTCCTCCAGGTCCTCCAGGCCCACCGAGAAGCGGATCAGGTCCTCCGGGACGCCGGCGGCAACCAGCTGCTCGGCGGAGAGCTGCTGGTGCGTGGTGGAGGCCGGGTGCAGCACCAGGGTGCGCACGTCCCCGATGTTGGCCAGGTGGCTGGCCAGCTGCAGTGCCTCGATGAAGGCGGTGCCGGCGGCGCGGCCGCCCTTGACGCCGAAGCTGAACACCGAGCCGACGCCCAGGGGCAGCAGCTCCTTGGCGCGCTCGTAGTGCGGGTGGGATTCCAGGCCGGCGTAGTTCACGTAGGTGATGCGCTCATCGGCCTCGAGCCATGCCGCAACGGCCTTGGCGTTTGCCAGGTGCGAGTCCATGCGCTGGGGCAGGGTCTCGACGCCCTGCAGCAGCTGGAACGCCGACTGTGCCGGCAGGGCCGGACCGATGTCGCGCAGCTGCTCGCTGCGCAGCTTGGTCAGGAAGCCGTACTCGCCGAAGTTGTCCCACCAGGAGACATTGCCGTAGGAGGCCACCGGCTCGGTCATCGCGGGGAACTTGCCGTTGCCCCAGTTGAAGGTGCCGGATTCCACCACGACGCCGCCGAGGGTGGTGCCGTGGCCGCCAAGGAACTTGGTGGCGGAGTGGATGACGATGTCTGCGCCGTGCTCGATGGGACGCAGCAGGTACGGAGGGGTGAGGGTCGAGTCGACCACGAGCGGGATGCCCGCGGCGTGGGCGACCTCGGCCAGGCCCTTGAGGTCCGCGATGTCGCCCGAGGGGTTTGCCACGACCTCGGTATAGACGGCCTTGGTGTTCTCCTGGATGGCGGCGGCGAACTCGGCCGGATCCGTGGAATCGACGAAGGTAGTCTGGACCCCGAAGCGGCGCAGGGTCACGTCGAGCTGGGTGATGGTGCCGCCGTAGAGCTTGGAGGAGGCCACGATGTGGTCCCCGGTCCCGGCCAGCGCCGCGAAGGTGATGAATTCGGCGGCCATGCCCGAACCGGTGGCCACGGCGCCGATGCCGCCCTCGAGGGAGGCGATGCGTTCCTCGAATGCCGCCACCGTCGGGTTGCCGATGCGGGAGTAGATGTTGCCGTACTTTTGCAGCGCAAAGAGGTTCGCGGCGTCGTCGGAATCCTTGAAGACAAACGACGTGGTCTGGTAGATCGGCACGGCGCGGGATCCGTGCTCGGCGTCCGGTGTGCCGCCGGCGTGCAGTGCGCGCGTGCGGAATCCAAATTGATGTTCGGCCATGAGGGGTGGCTGACTCCTTGCATATGCGGGCGACGCCCGTCCACGTTCCGTGGACTTCCATCGCCCTAAGGTGGGGCTGGTTTGCTAACTTTTCCCGGGATCAATGCTGGGTTGCCGTGGCGGGGGCCGGGCAGTCCCAAAGATTGCTTTCGCGCTCTCCATCGTTTCTGGCGGTAGCACCTTCTCCACCGGAGTGTGGAAGGTTGCTGCGGCGTCACTGAACCAGATCTCTCGGCCGCTCGGGATGGTGGTCTGGAATCCATTGTGGCAAGAATTCCCCGATGCGCCAAAGATTGTGAGCTTAGGTTGCGGCAGGAATCCGGCAAATCGAAGATCCTGCAAGAAAAGCGGGACCAAAAGCCGCCCGGTAGGCTTGTGGGCATGAGTGCAACATTGGTTTTGGTTCGGCACGGTGAAACCGCCTGGAACGCCGAGGGCCGCCTTCAGGGTCAAACGGATATTCCGCTCAACGACCTGGGGCGGGCCCAGGCGCACGCCGCGGGACAGTCGCTCGGCTCCGAACCGTGGGACGTCATCGTCTCCTCGAGCCTGGGGCGGGCCATCGAGACCGCCGAGTTGATCGGCCAGAACCTCGGACTCGCCCTCGCCGAAAAGATCGGCGGCCTGCAGGAACGCAGCTACGGCGACGCCGAGGGACACGTGGTCCGCGACCTGCCCCGCGACCAGATCGATCTCCTGTTGCGTTCGGCCGAACCCGAGGACGCCGTGGCAAGCCGTGGCCTGGCCGTGCTGCATGAACTCACCCAGAGCCACCCCGGCAAACGCATCATCGCGGTGGCACACGGAACGCTGATCCGCCTGACGCTGGATGCGATCAGCGGGGGCGAGCGGAGCCCCATCCTGCGCAACGGCGCCATCGTTCAGGTTGACGTCGAGAGGCTGCGGGACCATTTCCGCTCGCCGGTGCACTAGAAAACCCTGCCCGCGCGGGCGCACCATGTGTGCATGAGCGAAACGTTTTTTGGGGAACCTGAGTATTACGCCCGATGGGCCAAGACCTACGACGCCATGATCGGCTCCAAGCTGTACAACAAGGTGTTCTGGGGCACCGACCCCCGGCAGTATTCAATCTTCGCTGCCCAGGCCATCGGCTCCGGGCAGGGTCCGCTGCTGGAGGTGGCGGCCGGCACGGCGCAGGCCACCGCGACGCTTCACGTGGCCAGCGCCAGGGAGACGACGTTGGTGGACATGAGCGCCCCGATGCTGGAGCTGGCGGGCCAGTCCATCGCCCGGGCGGCCGGCGGCACCCTGCCCAAGCGGATCACCCTGGAATGCCGGGACATGCTCTCGCCCTCGGGGGACAAACGCTACGAAACCATTCTCGGCCTGGGGCTGCTGCACCTGGTCCCGGATGTCACCGCCACAGTCAGCGCCCTCGGCCGGCAACTCGAGAACAACGGAAGAATGTTCCTGGCCTCGTTGGTCAAGGGCTCGGCCCGGTCCAACGCCTACCTTGCGCTGCTGAAGGCCCATGGCGACATCGCGCGTGTCCGCACCGCCACCGAGCTCTTTGACGAAGTGCGGGCCAGCGGGCTTGGACCGGTCACGCTTTCCCGGCGCGGGGCCATGGCCTACGTGGAGATTTCGCGCTAGAAACGCGGGATGCGAGGCCAGCACATATGGTGGCGCGAGAGGCGGCGCGGGAGACCCGCCCCGCCTCTCGATTCAGCCGGTGACTACTTCTTCAGTTCGAAGCGGTCGGCGTCCATGAGCTTGGCCCATGCGGCGGCGAAATCGCGGCCGAACTTCTCCTTGGCGTCGTCCGAGGCGTAGGCCTCGGCCAGGGCGCGGAGCTCGGAGTTCGAGCCGAAGACCAGGTCCACGCGGCTGCCGTTGAAGCGGCCGTCGGTGGTGGAGTAGGTCTTCTCTTCGGCGTCCGGGGTCCATTCCAGGCCCAGCTCCATGAGATTCGCGAAGAAGTCGTTCGTCAGCGCACCCGGGGTGTCGGTGAAGACGCCCAGGTTCGAGCCGTCCCAGTTGTTGCCCAGCACGCGCAGGCCACCGAGCAACACTGTCATCTCCGGGGCCGAGAGGCCCAACAGGTTCGCGCGGTCGATCAGCAGGTACTCGCTGGGCATCTTCAGGAAGCCCGAGTCGTAGTTGCGGAACGCGTCGGCAACCGGCTCAAGCCACGCGAACTGCTCCGGATCGGTCTGCTCCTGGGTGGCATCCACGCGGCCCGGGGTGAACGGCACGGTGAGCTCCTGGCCTGCGGCCAGGGCAGCCTGCTCGATGCCCACGTTGCCTGCCAGAACCACGACGTCGGCGAACGAGGTCTTGACCAGTGAGGTGGCGTTGAACTCGTCAACGATTTCCTCGAGCTTGGCGATGACCGGCTTGAGCTGCTCGGGCTGGTTCACGGTCCAGGAAACCTGTGGCTCCAGGCGGATGCGGCCGCCGTTGGCGCCGCCTCGCTTGTCCGAGGAACGGAAGGTCGCAGCGGCCTTCCAGGCGGTGGAGACCAGCTGCTGGACGCTCAGGCCCGAGGCGGCGATCGTGGACTTCAGCGCCTCGATTTCCGCATCGCCCAAGGTCACGGCCGGAGCGGCCGGCAGCGGATCCTGCCAGACGAGGTCCTCGGCCGGGACCTCCTTGCCCAGGTAGCGGGACTTCGGGCCCATGTCGCGGTGGGTCAGCTTGAACCACGCGCGGGCGTAGGCGTCGGAGAACTGCTCCTGATTGTCCTTGAAGCGGCGGGAAATCTCGCCGTAGATCGGGTCGAAGCGCAGGGCCAGGTCGCTGGTGAGCATGCGCGGCTCGCGGTGTGCGGCCGGGTTGTGGGCCATCGGGACCAGATCGGCGCCGCCGCCGTCCTTCGGACGCCACTGCTGGGCGCCGGCAGGGGAAAGGAACATTTCCCACTCGTAGGCGAAGAGGATGTGGAAGAACTCGTTGTCCCAGCGGGTCGGGTGGTAGGTCCAGGTGACCTCCAGGCCCGAGCCGATGGTGTCATCGCCGTGGCCGGTGCCGTGGCCGGACTTCCAGCCCAGGCCCTGCAGCTCCAGCGGTGCGGATTCCGGCTCGGCGCCCTTGTGGGACTCTTCGTTGGCGCCGTGGGTCTTGCCGAAGGTGTGGCCGCCGGCGATCAGCGCGACGGTTTCCTCGTCGTCCATGCCCATGCGGCGGAAGGTTTCGCGGATGTCGATGGCCGAGGCCAGCGGATCGGCGAGGCCGTCCGGACCCTCGGGGTTCACATAGATCAGGCCCATCTGGACTGCTGCCAGCGGGGCGTCAAGCTCGCGGGCCCCGGTGTAGCGCTCGTTGTCCAGCCACACCTTCTCCGGGCCCCAGTAAACGTCGTCGTCGGCTTCCCAGACGTCCGGGCGGCCGCCGGCAAAGCCGAAGGTCTTGAAGCCCATGGTCTCCATGGCCACGTTGCCGGCCAGGATCATCAGGTCGGCCCAGGAGATGGACTGGCCGTACTTCTTCTTGACCGGCCACAGCAGGCGGCGGGCCTTGTCCAGGTTGACGTTGTCCGGCCAGGAGTTCAACGGAGCGAAGCGCTGCTGGCCCGCGCCGCCGCCGCCGCGGCCGTCGTGGCTGCGGTAGGTGCCGGCCGAGTGCCAGGCCATGCGCACGAAGAAGGGTCCGTAGTGGCCGAAGTCGGCAGGCCACCAGTCGTAGGACTTGGTCATGGTCTCGGCGAGGTCGGCCTTCACGGCGTCCAGGTCAAGGGCCTCGAAGGCCTCGGTGTAGCTGAAGTTCTCGTCCAGCGGGTTGGAGACCTGGGTGTTCTTGGCCAGGATCTTCAAGTTGAGCTTATTCGGCCACCACTCGGTGTTTGCACTTCCGTGGGTGGGGTGGGTGCGGCCGCCGCCGTGGAATACGGGGCACTTGCCGGTTGTAGCTTCAGACATGGCTTCCTTCTTAAGGTGTTTTGTTGGTTTAGGGGAATGGACGGGCTTGCAGGGGGACTTCTGGCCGAGTGGGGATCCAGGCGACTAGGAGTCCGCGTTTTGGCACTGGGGACATAATCCCCAGTAGATGACCTCGGCCTCTTCGATGGCGAACCCGTGGTCGTTGGCGGCATGCAGGCAGGGGGAGTCTCCCACCGCGCAGTCGACGTCGAGCACCGTGCCGCAAGAGCGGCAGACCAAATGGTGGTGGTTGTCGCCCACGCGGGTCTCGTAGCGCGCGTTGTGCCCGTGCGGCTGGATCTTGCGCACGACGCCGAGGTGGGTCAGCAGCTTCAACGAGTCGTATACGGCCTGGTGGGATACCGCGGGGTGCTCTTGGCGCACTGCATCACGGATGGCATCTGTATCCGCATGCGGGTTGGCGGAGACCGCGGCGAGCACGGCGACCCGCGGGAGCGTCACACGCATGGACGCCTCGCGCAGCACTTGCTCGAGCTCAACCGGTTTTGTCATGCTTAATAGTTTTCCCACTTATTTTGAACTAGTCAAGATATGGGCGGCTTTGAACTGAAATATTTCGTGGAACCCGGCATCGCGACGTGCGGTCCGGGTGGGCGGGACCGGCCGGGTCGTCCGCCTGCCGGCCCTGGTGGCAAATGTGTCCTGCGCCACCATGCGTATTGCTGCCACGCATGGTGGAGTCGCCCCCCCGCGACGTTGGGAGGGCGGCGGAAGCAAACGTGCGAGGGGTATCCACCAAGGCGCGGCCCCGATGCGGCAACGCACTGGCCCCGGCCGATTGCCCAGGGCAGGATGAAGACACGGGTGATAAATTCTTCGGCAACCCCGCGTTTTTATGACCGCCGAGCCAGGGCCTGTGACGGAGTGCCCGGTTCCCTGACGAACAACAGGGCTGTAGGGGAGAACCCTCCCGGTGCAATATGCCGCCCTCGGCGCCAGGGCGATCGGATCAAGCGACGGGCCGCCCCGATCGTGTCAGCGGCGCGGCAGCGGACCCGGGGACGTCGGCGTCGCAGATCTCCTTGATCTGCTCGATGCACGGCTCGTTTTGCAGACTGGTGGTGTCGCCCAGGGCGCTGCCCTCAAAGAGCTGGGTCAGTAGCCGGCGCATGATCTTGCCCGAACGGGTCTTGGGCACGTCGGGCACGAAGACGATCTCGCGCGGCTTGGCGATGGGCCCAATCTGGGTGGCCACGTGGTTGCGCAGCTCCACAATGAGGGCCTGCTGCTTCGCCAGCGCCTCGCCGGCCAGGTCCGTTCCCACCACCGACTTGTCGAAGGGCACCACGAACGCGGTGGCAGCGTGGCCGGTCTTGGCATCGGCGGTCGGGCAGACCCCGGCCTCGACGACGGCCGGGTGGGTGACCAGCGCGGACTCGATCTCGATGGTGGAGAGCCGGTGCCCGGAAATGTTGATGACATCGTCCGTGCGGCCCAGGATCCAGATGTCCCCGTCCTCATCGAAGCGCGCGCCGTCCCCGGCCAGGAACCAGCCCTGCTGCGCGTACTTCTCCCAGTAGGAGGTGTAATAGCGCTCCGGGTTTCCCCAGACGGTGCGGGCCATGGAAGGGCCGGTCTTGGTGAGCACGATGTACCCCTGCAGGTTCTTCTCCACGGTCGCCGCGGCATCGTCAACGATGTCCACGCTCACGCCGGGCAGTGCCCGGGTGCCGCAGCCCGGCTTGAACGCGGTGTCGTCCTGGCGCGGGGAGAGGATGGTGGCGCCGGTCTCGGACTGCCACCAGGTGTCGACCATGGGGATGCCGGCGGCTGTGTCGCGGCCGACCTGGCTGCGCAGCCAGCGCCACGCCTCCGGGTTCACTGCCTCGCCGACGGTTCCGGCCATCCGGATCGAGGACAGGTCGTATTCGGGGGGGACGTCTTCGGGGAACCAACCCATCAGCGAGCGCACCAGGGTGGGCGCTGTGTAGTAGCTGGTCACCCCGTAGCGTGCGATGATCTCGAAGTGGCGGCCCGGATGCGGGGCATTGGGCACGCCCTCGTAGATGACCTGGGTGACGCCGTTGGACAGCGGCCCGTAGATCTCGTAGGTGTGCGCGGTGACCCAGGCCAGGTCCGCGGTGCACCAGTGGACGTCGCCGTCGCGCTGGGCGGGATCCGGGTTGGAGAAGAGGAACTCGTGGCTCCACGACGCCTGGGTCAGGTATCCGCCGGTGGTGTGGACCAGGCCCTTGGGCTGGCCCGTGGTCCCGGAGGTGTACATGATGAACAGCGGGGTCTCGGCGTCGAAGGCCTCGGGGGCGTGTTCGGTGCTCGCGGTGTCGACCGTCTCGTGCCACCACACGTCCCGGCCCTCGACCCAGTTGATGTCGGTGTGCCCGGTGCGGTTGATGACCAGGACGTGTTCGATGGCGTTGTCGCCGGCGACGGCCTCGTCGGCGTGCGCCTTGACGGGGACCGAGGTGCCGCGGCGGTACTGGCCGTCGGTGGTGACCAGGAGCTTGGCGGCGGTGTCCTCGACGCGGAACTTGAGGGCCTCGGCGGAGAAGCCGCCGAAGACCAGCGAGTGCACCGCGCCGATGCGTGCGCAGGCCAGGGTGATGACAATGGTTTCCACCAGCACCGGCAGGTAGATGACCACGCGGTCGCCCTTGGTGATGCCCAGGGCCTCCAGCGCATTGGCCGCCTGGGAAACGCGGTCCTGCAGGTCCTTGTAGGTGACGGTGGTCCTGTCGCCGGGCTCGCCCTCGAAGTGCAGCGCGACCTTGTCGCCGCGGCCGGCCTCCACGTGCCGGTCCACGCAGTTGTAGGCGGCGTTGAGCTTGCCACCCTCGTACCAGCGCAAGTCGGGACCGCGCCGGGCCACCTGGTCGACGCCGGTGCTGGTGTGGATGGTGTGCCACGGATCGGACCAGCTCAGGCGCCGAGCCGCGGCATCCCAGAAAGCGAGGCGTTCGGCTTCGGTCCAGGAGGCCTCGTTGGCGATGCCCGCGGTGGCAGGGGACAGGGTTTCAGTCATTGTTTTCTCCATCGGTCCGGGCGTGGGCCCTGCGCCGGGTGCTTGTGGGATTGCTGCGGCATCTGCGGCCTGGATGCCCCGGCCGCCAGTGTGGGCAGGGGCTCTGCCGTGAGTGATCAGGGCACCGGAGTGGTTTGTCCGGAACGCGGCTGAAGAGCGCTCCCGGATTCCGCCGGGACCTCCGGTGTTGAAGTGGATTCCGTACCAAAGAACACCGCCAGCGAGGCAAGGATCAGGACGATGAACAACGCCATCCCAACCAACCCGAATCCAGCGATCCAGCCTGCGGTGACACTCAGAACGGCCAGTGACATCACGGTGGCAGCCGCGAATTGTGTAGCTTTGCGGCGCCGGCCCGGCGTTGTGCTGAGCCGCCATTGGGTGGTTAGCAAGGTGACGGCAACCAGCGTGAAGACGTTCACCAACATTCCGACCCAAACAGGGTGGGTGCCAAGGAAGAACTCCTTGGGAGACCAGTCCGCTAGGTGGTTCCAGAGGATGCCGGCGCTGAAACCGGCCACCATCGATGCATAAACGGCGGTGCGTGTGGCCAACGGCCAAAAGAAGACTGCCAGGACTGGGGCCAGGGTCGCGCCGTTGCGCAACGTCCAGGCCAGGACGTTCCACCAGGCGGATTGCTCGGTACGGAGGATGCTAAAGAGGATCATGAGTCCAGTCAGGGCCACCAGCGACCACTGCGTGTAGCGAACCAGCTGCGCCTCGGTGGCCTTGGGGTTGAGTGCGCTGCCGACGTCGCGGCCCAGGGAAGTAGATCCGGAGAACTGGCACGGACCGGCCCAGCCCATGGCACAGGCCCAGACGCCCAGGAAGAACACGCCCACGAGCGGTGCTGGGAGGACCTGTTCGATGTAGTGGGGGATCGCCACCAGGGCCAGGCTCTCTCCGGGCATCACGATGGCCGCCGAAGTGCCGATGAGCGCACCGATGATGATGAAAGGGACGCCAAAGGCGGCAGCCGTGTAGAGGCCCTTCTGGCCGTCCTCTGGTGTTCGGCAAGACATGGTCATTTGGAAAGCGGCCTGTGCCAGCGGCACGTTCACGATGAAGGTGCCGAACCATGCCACGATGAGGGAAACGCCTGCGTTGCCGGGGTCGAACATTTGGGGGTTGGTCTCGGCAAAGTCGATCAATCCGGAGATCCCGGGCTTGGCCAAGATTGCGTATGCGCCCACGAGCAGCATGCCGACAAACACGATGCAGTTCATGGTTTGGTTGAATGCCACTGAACGCATTCCACCTGTCCACAAGAACATGAGCAATAACAAGGCCGTGACGATGACGGCCAAGTGCAAGTTCAGGCCAGTGAAAGCTGTCAGTGCGGAAGCGAAGGCGATCGTGGTGGCAACCGACCACATGGGAAACGTGAAAGCCGTGATAACGCCGGCAATGCCCTTGGCAAGGCGGCCGAAGCGGTCTCCGATGATGCCTGTTACGGTGACGACGAGCTTCTCCCGCAACTTCTTGACCAAGAGCAGCGAGATGAGCAGGATTTGCACGGTCTCGGCCACACCGTACCAAAGCGCGGATACGCCTGTTCGGTAGCTCAGCTCCATGATGGCTATGTAGGAAGAACCAGAGAACAGTCCGGTGATGCAGAAGGCAACCGTCCACGGGCTGAAGGTGCGACCGCCAACAAAGAATCCGCTAGTTTTGCCCAGCGTGCTGCGGCGTTGGGCAAGGCGTCCGCCGAAGACGAGCAGCGCCGTGTAGGACACCGCGAGGCCGATGGTCCACAGTCCGGCCGCGCTCATGCGCTTGCTCCCGCAGCAGTTGTAAGTGCGGTGCGGGGAGCGTATCCGAGCGCAATGTTGCAGGCATCTTCGGCGGAGCCCGGGGCGACTTCAGTGGCGAATTCCCAGTTGATAACCATGTTCACGCCTGCTGTCTTGACCAAGTTGATGGCCGGGCATCTCCGGTGGACTTGCGAGGTGAATTCCCGTTGCAGCTCAGGATCGTCCAGGGCCGTTTCAACATGGATTTCGAGCCGGTAGGAATGGAAGAACGGAGAAACGTCTGCCGTTCCGGCAAACCCACGGGTATCTTGAGTGGCAATCGAGTAGGTCTCCAGGGCAGTGAAGTCGATCCGGAGTTCCTTTGCCACCTGTTCCACAACGACGCTTACGCATCCGTTGAGCGCGCCGGCAATGAATTCCATCGGTGTCGGTGCGTTGTTGGTTCCGCCCACGGCGACAGGCTCGTCAATGTCGAAGGAGAAATCCCGGATTCCGACACGTGTACGCATGGAACCCAGCCAGGTTCCCTTGGCGCGGATGCGCTTGTCGTGGGGCCCCGAAGTGTTGGGCACAGTTGGCAGGGAAGCGGATGTCATGGTCTCTCCATCGGACTTGGCGGTAGCACCGGCCTCAGCGAGGTGGTTGCTGCGGCGTCATAGAGCCAGATCTCTCGGCCGCTCGGGATGGGTTACGACTCAATCAAAGTCGATGCGGTGTCACGGGAGCAAACCGTCCGTAACATGACGGAATCTTCGACCACATGGATATTCTTCACGTATCAACGAAGGATATTTCATTAATTGGTAAAATTTCGATGCTTTGATTCCAGTCTGGCGGCAGTCGGGGGATCTCCGCAAGAGGCGCTGCATCCCCTGCCTCCGTCCCCGGGAAACCGCGGCCAGAGAGGAAAGTGCGCGACGCTGCTCGAGATGGGCAAGGCGATCCTCGATGCTCCCTGTCTCGTCGAAGGATTGGCGGGGGAAACGCCGGGGAGTCGGTCAGCCAAGCCCGGCATTCAGGAGGCGGAATCGTGTTTCGGCCAGCGCCGGAGGCCCCGATTGTGACGAAACGGGTTGTCTCCGCCTCGCCGGGACGTGTAGAAATATGACCAACAACCATCCAGAGCGGCCGAGAGATCTGGCTCCATGACGCCGCAGCAACCCCTCCCCTTAATTGGGCGGTAGGTGCTCACGCCAGAACCGATGGAGAGAATTCATGGCTGTCGATTCCTTTGCACATGCTCACGATGTCGAAGCGGACCCCAACATCTTTGGAGCCGTCAATCTCGACGCATTTACCGGCGACACCCCTGCCCGGCACCTGCTCAAACTTACTCCGGGCGTTCCCCTGAACGGTCACTATGACGAATTGGCCGCAATCTTCCGTCCGGTCTTCGCCAAGATTGCCGCCGGGGCCAGCGAGCGAGATGCCAACCGGACCCTTCCCTTTGAGCCGGTCGGTTGGCTGAACCGGGTGCGATTCGGTGCATTGCGCATCCCGGTGTCCGAAGGCGGCTACGGGGCGAGCGTGTCCGACCTCTTCCGCCTGTTCATTGAGCTGGCCGAGGCGGATTCCCAGGTGGCGCACCTGTGGCGCTCGCACATCGGCTTCGTCGAATCCGTGTTGCTGCTTGAGGACGATGCCTTGCGGCACCGCTGGATCGAGCGCATTGTTGCCGGGCAAATCGTCGGCAACGCCTACACCGAGCGCGGTGGAAACCGGCTCGGCACCCTGAACACGACGATTGCCAAGCAGGGCGAGCGCTGGATCCTCAACGGCGAAAAATACTACTGCACCGGCACGATCTACGCCGACTGGGTCGCCGTTGCCGTGGCGCACCCCGCCCGCGCCGGCCGGCAGATCGCCGTGGTCTCCACACAGCATTCCGGGGTCAAGATCTTTGACGACTGGGACGGATTCGGGCAGCAGCTCACCGGCACCGGCTCGACCACGTTCGAGAATGTCCCGGTGGACACGATCCTTCCCGACGAGCAGCAGGTCAACAACCCTGAATCCGCGATCTTCCAACTGGTGCTCCTCGGGGTCCAGGCCGGAATCACGCGCGCCGTGCTCAACGACATGCGCTCGTCGGTCCAGGCCCGTACGCGAAGCTTCAGCACCGGGACAGGGGTTCCGGTACGCGAAGAACCCCAGGTATTGCAATTGGTGGGCGAGATCTCGGGCACCGCGTTCGCTGTCGACGCCATCGTCCTGGCCGCCGTGGCGGAGATCGAGGTCGCGCTGGCCGATGCATCACTCAGCCCTGCCGAGAGGTTTGCGGTGTGCGAACTCGCCGCGGACCGGGCGCAGGCAGTCGTCCAGCCGCTGGTGCTCTCCGCGGCGACCAAGCTCTTTGACGGGCTGGGGGCCTCGGCAACCGCCAAGGGCTGCAACCTGGACCGGCACTGGCGCAACGCCCGCACCGTGGCCACCCACAACCCGGCGATCTACAAGTCGCGCATCATTGGCGACTACGAGGTCAATGGAACGGCACCCCAGCAGCTGAACGCCATCGGCGACGTGGGTGCGACCCAGGCAATCGGCATCCCCTAAACCGCCCGCCGCACCCGAACCAACGACTTGATCCGCGCAATATCGGATCCGCAAATACCCAACACCTCGCGAAGGACAAACATGAGCACGACTCCCGCCCCCCGCCAGATCCGTTTCAACGCCTTCGACATGAACTGCGTGGGACACCAGTCCCCGGGTTTGTGGAAGCACCCCAAGGACCAGTCAGCCAGCTACAAGGACCTTTCCTACTGGACCAACCTGGCCAAGACCCTGGAAAAGGGCAAGTTCGACGGCATCTTCATTGCCGACGTGTTGGGCACCTACGACGTCTTCGGCGGCTCCAACGAGGTTCCGCTGCGCGCCGGCACCCAGGTCCCGGTCAACGACCCGTTCATGCTGGTCTCGGCCATGGCTTCGGTGACCGAAAACCTCAGCTTCGGCGTCACCGCCGGCACCGCCTACGAGCACCCGTACCCGTTCGCCCGCCGCCTGGCGACCCTTGACCACCTGACCAAGGGCCGCGTCGGCTGGAACGTCGTGACCGGTTACCTGCCCTCCGCCGCGCGGAACATGGGCCAGGAAGACCAGCTCGAGCACGACGAGCGCTACAACCACGCCGACGAGTACCTGGAGGTCGTGTACAAGCTTCTCGAGGGCTCCTGGGAAGAGGACGCGGTGGTGCGCGACGTTGAGCGCGGGATCTTCACCGACCCGTCCAAGGTCCACGAGATCAACCACGAAGGCAAGTACTTCAAGGTTCCCGGCATCGCCATCACCGAGCCCAGCCCGCAGCGGACCCCCGTGGTATTCCAGGCCGGAACCTCGCCGCGCGGCATGAAATTCGCTTCCGAAAATGCCGAAGCCGTCTTCGTCACCTGCCCCACCAAGGACATGCTCAAGGCCACGGTCACCAAGATCCGTGACGCCGTGGAAGCTGCCGGACGCGGACGCTACGATGTGCGCATCTACGCCATGCAGACCATCATCACGGACGTGGACAGCGCCGCTGCCCAGGCCAAGTTCGAGGACTACAAGTCCTACGCCGACATCGATGGCGCCCTTGCGCTGATCTCCGGGTGGATGGGCGTCGACCTGTCGACCTACGGGCCGGATGACGTCATTGGCGACAACGTGAAGTCCAACGCCATCCAGTCCTCCGTTGCGATGTTCCAAAAGGCCAGCGGCGACGACGGAAACCCGTGGACCATTCGCCAGCTGGCCGAGTGGGTTGGTGTTGGCGGATTCGGCCCCATCACCGTGGGATCGCCGACCGAGGTCGCCGACAAGCTCATCGATTGGGTCGAGGACACCGACGTGGACGGGTTCAACCTGGCCTACGCCATCACCCCGGGCACCTTCGAGGACATCGTGGAGTTCATCGTTCCCGAGCTGCAGGCCCGCGGCGCCTACCCGACCGAATACGTCGAGGGCACGTTGCGCAACAAGCTCTTCGGCAAGGGCGACCGGGTCCAGGATTCGCACCGTGCGGCGAAGTACCGGTTCTCGAACGCCGAGGTCAAGTAACCGGGAGTAGTTCCCTTGCGGGGTTCGGGCGGTGGTGCACTTGGGTGCGCCACCGCCCGAATTGTTTAAGGTGCCGGGATTCCCAAGGGAAACTGCGAAACGGGAACCAGCCAAAAGTCTTGAACCGGACCGCGGTGAAACGCAGGCCAGGCAGGGGGGGCGGGTGATTTCACCCGTCACCCACCTGGCGGTTTCTAGTTGCTTGCCGAGACGAGCAGTGCTCGATCCTCGCTGGGAAGATCGGTGAAGGCCGCGGCCACACCCGGATGGGCGATCCGGCCGGCACGGGTGTTTACTCCCGCGGCCAATGCCCGATTGGCGGCCACCGCGTGCGCTGCTCCCTGGTCAGCCAGCTGCAGCAGATACGGCAGGGTGGCGTTTGTCAGTGCCTTGGTCGAGGTTTGCGGTACCCCGCCTGGCATGTTCGCCACGCAGTAGTGGCGCACCCCGTCCACCTCGAAGATGGGATCCTGATAGGTGGTTGGGCGGGATGTGTCGAACGCACCACCTTGGTCGATCGCGACGTCCACCAGCAGGGCGCCGGGTTTGAGCAGGGCCAGCTGCGAGCGTTTGACTACCTTCGGCGCGGCACGTCCGGGAACCAGCACGGCACCGATGACCGCATCGGCCTGCGCCAGCTCCTGTTCAAGGGTCAGCGGGTCGTTCATGAGGACGCGGGCTCGCGAGCCAAGCAATTCACCGAGCTGACGGATGCGGCGCGGGGACATCTCCAGGATCGTGACCTCGGCCTGCATTCCCAGGGCCAATTGTGCTGCCTGGGTGCCGAACACGCCACCACCGATGACCAGCACCCGGCAGGGAGCCACGCCGGGCGAACCGCCCAGCAGGCGTCCCGGGCCACCGTTGGGACCGGTCAGGTAGTTGGCTGCCACATGGGCCGCCAGGCGACCGGCGATTTCACTCATCGGGGCGAGCAACGGCAGTCCGGTGTCGTCCTGAACCGTTTCGTAGGCGATCCCGAGCGTGCCGGCCCTCAGCAGGGCTTCGGTCAGTGGCCGGTCGGCGGCCAGGTGCAGGTACGTGAATAGGGTGAGGTCTTCGCGGAGAAAACCGTACTCGGAGGCAATGGGTTCCTTGACCTTGACCAGAAGTTCTGCGTTGGCCCAGGCTTCGTTCTGGTCTACCAGGACTGCATCGGCCGCGGCGTACTGTTCATCGGTGAATCCTGCGGCAATCCCGGCCTCGTGTTCCACATGGACGGTGTGTCCGCGCCCGGTTAGCGCGGCGACTCCGGCTGGCAGCAGTGCAACGCGCTGTTCTTGGGGCTTGATTTCCTTCACGACTGAGATCTGCATTGAGCTTGTGCTTTCGTGTTTGGTTACTGAAGTGGATTTGGTGGGAGAAAATCTGGCGGGGGTTAACCGGTGGTGCGACGAGCAAGGTTGTAGAACCGTACGTTCTGGTATTCCTCCAGGCCCTCGGCACCGCCTTCGCGGCCCAACCCTGACTGCTTGACTCCGCCAAAGGGTGCTGCGGCGTTGGAAGGAACTCCCTGATTGATGCCGATAATTCCGGTCTGCAGCTGGTCCGCGACGTTCAGCGCGCGATCCAGATCCTGGCTGAAGACATAGCCGGCGAGACCAAACTCGGTGTCGTTGGCCAGCGAGATCACCTCGGCTTCGGAGGAGAAACGTTGAATGGCGGCAATTGGACCGAAGATCTCCTCACGCACCACCCTGGAATCGGGGTGGACCCGATCCACGACGGTGGGAGCAAAGAAGTTTCCGACCGAATCATAGCCATGACCTCCGGTGAGTAGTTCCGCACCGTGGGACAGGGCGTCCTCAGTCAGTGCGTGCATCTGCGTGACGGCGCGATGATCGATGAGCGCGCCGAGCACCGTACCGACCCCGAGTCCCGAGCCCACGGGGACTTGGGCGAAACGGGCGGTGAGCTCGGAGATGAACCGATCCGCGATCCCATCCTGGACATAGATGCGGTTGGCGCCGATGCAGGACTGGCCACCGTTGCGGAGTTTGGCGGCAAAGGTGCCTTCGAGTGCACGTTCCAGGTCGGCGTCGTCGAAGATGACCAGTGGGGCGTTGCCGCCCAGCTCCATGGAGGTGCGCAGCACGTTCTTCGCGGCGAGTTCCAGCAGTTGTTTTCCGACCGGGGTGGAACCGGTGAATGACACCTTGCGCACCCGCTCATCGGTGAGCACGTTGCGGCTAAAGGCTCCGGAATCGGAGGTAGTGACCACCTGGATGAGATCTGCCGGAATGCCGGCCTGCACTGCGAGCTGCACTGCGAGGTAGGTGGTCAGCGGCGTCGCCGTGGCCGGTTTGACCACCACCGGGCACCCGGCGGCCAAAGCCGGGGCGATCTTGCGGGTAGCCATGGCCAGCGGAAAATTCCATGGCGTAATGAGTACGGCCAGGCCCACCGGGGAGCGGCGCGTGAGGATATCTGCTGCCCCATCCGGTGCCGGGCGGTAATCGCCGCTGGGACGAACCGCCTCCTCGGCGTACCAGCGCACGAAATCGGTTCCGTACTTCACCTCGCCACGGGCCTCGGCCAGGGTCTTGCCCATTTCACGTGAAATTAGGTGCGCGATTTCTTCGGTGTTCTGCACGAGCAGTTGATACCACGCGTGCAGGGCATCAGCTCGTTGGCGGGTGGTGCGCCCAGCCCAGGCGCGACCTGCCTGATCCGCGCGGGCTACGGCGCGCAGCGCATCATCGCTGTCCAGATCAGGTATGTGGGCAATCAGCTGACCGGAGGCGGGGTCATGGACCTGGATCCCGTCAGTTGGCAGATTCAGCGTGGCGATTACGGCGTCGGCCAGGGCCAGGGCCTTTGGATCGGCTTCGATCAGTTCGGTGCCCACGGTGGCGGTGCGGTTCACTTGGCGCCTCGTTCGGTGATTGCGTGCGAGATGGCGGCAACGAAGTCGTGTAACTCCGAATCGCTGATGATGAAGGGTGGGCTGAGTTGGATGGTGTTTCCGCGGAGTGGACGGCCGATGAACCCGAGCTCGACCAGGTCATCACAAACCTGCTCGGCCGAGAGCCGGTCGCTGAGCGTCACGCCGCCAAGCAAGCCTGCACAGCGCACCTGGGCAACCAGCGGGTTCTGGCTGGCGAGGGTGGTCAGCGCATCGCGCAGCACCCCAGCCAGTTCGCCCACCCGCGGCACGAGCTGTTCACGCTCCAGGATCTCCATGTGCTTCAGCGCGACGGCGCAGGCAGTCGCATGTCCGGCGTAGGTGGCCCCATGGCGGAAGACCGGGGTGCTGGGGGAGTCTTGGTAGAACGGCTCCCACAGCCGCGGAGCCACCATGACACCGCCCAGCGGTGCGTAGCCGCTGGTGACGCCCTTGGCGAAGGTGATCATGTCGGGTTCCAGGCCGTAGTAGTCGGCCGCGAACATGGTTCCCATGCGCCCGAATCCGGTGATGACTTCATCCAGGATCAAGAGGATGTCATGCTCCTTGCACAATCGCGAGATGGCTTCGAGGTACCCCGGCGCCGGCGGGTTGACGCCGCCGGTGCCCTGCACCGCCTCGGTGACGAGGGCCGCGATGTTCTCCGGACCCAACTCGGTGATCAGCGCCTCGACCTGCGCCGGGTCATTTAGGGAGATGCGGGCAGTTTCGGGAACCAGCGATTCGGTCCCATAGCCTTCGCGGTTGAATTCGAGCCCAGCGATGCTCGTGCCGTAGGCGTGGAGTCCGTGGTAGGCGAATTCACGAGAGAGAATGATCTTCTTTGATCCGCGGCCCTCGCGTTGCCAGTGCCGGCGGGCCAGCTTGCAGGCCACATCAGTGGCGTCTGAGCCGCCGGAGTTCAGGATGAGTTTCGCGCGATCGATGGGGGAGATATCGGCAAGGACTTCGCCGAGTTCCAGCGCCTTGTCGTTGGCGTAGCGTGCGAAGATGTGGAACGTTTCCAACCGGCGCATCTGGTCGTAGGCCGCTTGTGCCAGCTCGGGGCGGCCATGCCCGACATTGGCGTGCCACAGCCCGGCTGTGCCGTCGAAAAGCCTGCGTCCGTCGGAGGTGTACAGCCAAGACCCTTCCCCGCGTTCCACCACCACCTGGCGCCCGAGCACGGTGGGGGTGTGGGCCTGGGCCGGCCAGAGGGCCGGCCCATCGAGGAGGGCGGGGATGGCGGGTGCCGGATGGGCCACGTCGTTGACTGTCATTCGGATTCGCTCCTTTCCGGTGCGGATCGGCTGAAGAAAAAGGATGTCCGCGGCGAGTCTTCACAGCGTTGTAAATCCAATTTAGAGAGCTCGACCCGTAAAGAAAAGCGAATGATTCCAACGGATTCCTGTAAGTTCTACTTACATGATTTCTGGGTGCTCCAGAGCCTGTAACACCGCCTGGCGCACGGCATTCAAGGCAAGGTTTTTCTCGGCGCCGCTGCGCGCCACGAAGAGGATGGTGCGATGCTGATCTACGGGGAGCCAGCGGCTTGGTTGTAGCTCGCTTTGCATCTCACGCATCAGCATGTCCGGCAGGAAAGCGGCGGCCAGGCCACGCTCCACCAGACGTAAATGGAAGAGCAAATCAGAGGAGACATGGGCGACCTGAGGCTCGAAACCAACTTCGCGGCACACCCGTAGCGCCCAGTGTGCCGCCGCGCTCTCCGGTGGCTCCATGGCCCAAGGCACTGCTGCGATGGCCGCGGTGTCATTCGGATCCAATCCCTGGGGCATGTAACCACGCATGGCGTCGGTTCCCAACACGGTGGTATGCAGACCGGGGTGTCCGCCGGCAGCGGTTCCCGGGAACGAATCGGTGATGACCGCGTCCACCTGACGGGATACCAGGCGCAAAACCGCTTCCTCGGGTTCGTACCGGTGGATGTTCACCTGGAGGTTCGGATGCTCCCGGGCCAATAGGGCTAGGGCCGTCGGTAGAACCGCCCGGCTGATACTGGCAAAGGCCGCCACGGTGACCGTGCCCTGTGCACGCTGATGCGAGGTGGCCAGATCCGACTCGGCCCGTTCGATCGCCGAGAGTATGGCTTCGGTATTGCGCACAAGTTCAAGGCCGGCAGGCGTCAGCTGGACGTTGCGTCCTACCTTTTCCAGCAAACGCACCCCGGTCTCACGTTCGAGCTGGGCGAGCTGCTGCGAAATCGCCGAGTGGCTGTATGAGAGATTGCGTGCCGCGGCGCTCATGCTGCCATGGAGCTTGACCTCGCGGAGCAACGTGAGTCGATGTATATCGAGCATTCTGTCCTTCCCTGGTTGGGGAGGGCCGCCGGGCTAGGCGGCGACCTCGCAGAGGATCTCTAGGAAACTTCTCACGGCCGGGCGCAAATGGCTACCACGTCGACCCACCGCATAAATGTCGCGGAACAAGGATTGCTCGAGTTCTGCATCAGGTGGCAACCATCGGGTCATCGTGCCATGGCTGGGTATTTCGCCACCAAAGACCATGTGCGGCAAGAACGCCGCGGCAACCCCGGCGGCCACCAATTCGTAATGCAACCGCGGATCCGGCGAATCGAATGTGATCTTTGGTTCGAACCCCAGTTCGCGGCAGAACCGTTGGGTCCACAGGTACGCGTCGGTACCACGTGGTTCGAATGCCCAGTGCAGTTCCCCCAGCTCGACTGGATTGAAGATCGGGTGCGGCAGGAAAATATCAACCCGGTCACGGGTGACCAAGGTGCGCACCAGCCCCTCGTCCGTTCGCCGAGGAATATGGGTGAATTCATCGACAATCGCGATATCAGCCCGGCGGCTGGCCAGAGCATCCAGGGCCTCGAACGGTTCGAGTTGGGTGAACTCCACGACCACATCGGGGTAGACCAGGCTCAACCGGCGCAAGGTTTCCGGGAGGTAGGTGCGGGCAAAGGTCCCGAAGGCCACGAAGCGAATGACACCCTGGACACGGCTGCTGCGGGCCTCCAGTTCGGCGGCTGCTCCTTCGAGCACCATCACTGCTTCGTCGACGCGCGATACCAGCTGCCTGGCGGCCGGCGTCAGCTGGATTTTTCGACCGACCTGTTCCAGCAAGGGCAGGCCGGCCTCGGTCTCGAGTTTGGCCAGCTGCTGGGAGACCGCAGAGGCGCTGATTCCGATGACGCGGGCGGTGGCGGCAATGCTCCCGCGTAGCTGCAATTCACGCAGCAAAGTCAGTCTTTTGAAGTCGAGCATCGGCCCTCCGAGGGTCAGGGGATTTCCGGGTCCTCAACGCATAAGTTCTACTTAACGGTACGAACAAGATCTACCTACTTTATCTGATGGAAGCCCGGGCCTATCGTTTACGTCACAGGCAAAAATTCCCTTGGAACCGTTAGGAACAAGCAACGACGATGGTGCACAACCCGGTAGGTCACCGCGACCTCGAAATCGACGAATATGCGGTCCGTCAGCAGCATGTTCGTCAGCGCATGGCCAACCAGGCGCTGGACGTCCTGCTGGTTTCGGATCCAGCGAATCTGTACTACCTGACCGGGTACAACGCGTGGTCGTTCTATACCGCGCAACTACTGGTGCTGCCCCTGGAGGGAGCACCGCTGCTCTACATGCGTCAGATGGATGCCCACGGCGCCCATCGAACCGCAATCTGCATGGATGAATCAAACATCCATGGCTACCCCGAACAAATCGTGCACAGCGCCGACATCCATCCCGGTGACTGGATCGCCAAGCACCTCCGCGATCTCGGATTCGGACGCAACCTGCGGGTGGGGTTCGAAGGCGATGCCCACTACTTCTCCGTGCGCATGTTCATGGCGCTGTCCGCGATGCTCCCCGAATGGCAAATGCAAGAATCACGTGAACTGGTCAACTGGGTCCGTCTGGTGAAGTCCCCGTACGAGATTGAGCTGATGCGCTCTGCCGGGAAGGTCTGCTCGACGGTCATGCGCACCGCGATGCAGGCCCTGGAGCCGGGCAGGCCGCAAAATGAGGTCGCCGCCGAGATCATGGCGGCCCAAGCGCGGGGTGTCGATGGAATTCCGGGCGATTACGCCTCCATCGTTCCAATGCTCCCCACCGGTGAAGGCGCGGACACCCCGCACCTGACCTGGTCCAATGACCCATTGCCGACAGATTCCCCGATTTGCATTGAACTAGCCGGGGTCTACCGCCGCTATCACGCACCGATGGCCCGCACCGCGGTAATCGGTAATCCCAGCTCAGCGCTAAAGCAGGTCGCGGCCGCCACAATTGAGGGTCTCGAAGCGGCCCTCGCGCTGGTCCGCCCCGGGGTCACCCCCCATGAGGTGACAGCCCGCTTTTCCAACGTCATCAAGGCTGCCGGATTCGACAAGGAATCCCGCCTGGGATACTCGGTCGGCGTGGGTTTCCCACCGGACTGGGGCGAACGCACCGTCAGCTTCCGGCCCGGGGACTACACCGAGTTGCAAGAAAACATGACCTTCCACCTCATCGCCGGGATGTGGCTCGATGGATATGGTTTCGAAGTCTCCGAACCTATCCGCGTCACCGCCACCGGCCTCGAATTCTTCGCGGACGTCCCGCGCGAACTAACCACGATTGATGCAAGGAGCACTCCTCATGTCCATCGAACCACTGCTCAAATCCCCGGCAACCCGATTAGCCTCGCGGGCTAGCCAGTTAAAAGGCTCCATCATCGACTCCTCGACGTCGTTGCTGGCAAGCCAGCAGCATGACATCGTCCGATTCGCGATGGGTGCCCCGAATGCCGAACTGATCCCCGAGGCGGAGTTCGCCCGGCTCGCGACCTACCCGGCGGCCGGCCGCTATGACTATGCTGCCACCGAGGGCAATCCGGGCCTGATTGAGCAGATCGTGGCCTACCATTCACGGCTGGGGGTGGAGTTGGACCCGGCCCGGCTGCTGGTGACCACCGGCGGCATGCAGGGTCTGGATATCGCCTTCAAGCTCTTCGTCGACCCGTCAGACCTGGTCATTGTCGAGTCGCCGACGTACACCAACGGAATCTCCACGGCGCTGAGCTACCAGGGACGAGTGTTGGAAGCCCCGGTGGATGAACAGGGACTGATCGTGGAAGCGCTACCGGAGCTGGTTGCCGCCATCGGTCAGATCCCTAAGGTCATCTACACCATCCCGAACTTCCAAAATCCCTCCGGGCGGACGCTGAGCGGCGCTCGCCGCAAGCATCTACTCGAACTTGCCGAGCAGTGGGACGCATTCATCATCGATGATGACCCATACGGGCTGTTGCGCTTCGAGGGAACCGAGGAGCCGAGCTTCGGCGAACTCAGCCCGGGCAATCCACGGGTGGTTTCGGTGCGCACCTTCTCCAAGATCCTGGCCCCGGGACTACGCGTGGGATGGATGGACATGGATCCGGCGCTGCGTGCCCTGGCGGTGAACGCCAAGCAGTCCATGGATACCTGCACCAACGGGCCCATGCAACAGCTGATTGCCGACTACCTCTCCGAGGGCCGGCTCGACGCGCATCTGAATACCCTGCGTGGGGTCTACCGGGAACGCAAGCAGGCGATGCGGGCCGCACTCGCGGCGACCTTCGGGGAGGATGTGGAAACCACGGATCCCGAAGGCGGGTTCTTCCTATGGCTCACCCTGCGCGGAAAATACGCCGAGATCAACTCCGAAAAGCTCTTCCCGATCGCATTGGCGCATGGCGTCGCATATATCCCCGGACCGGCCTTCTCGGACTCGGGCGCCTTTACCGACGCACTGCGCCTGTGCTTCGCGACCTCCACCCCGGAACGGATTCTCGAAGGTGTGCAACGGCTGCACACCGCGCTGCAGGAGGCCTTGGGCAACGGGGACACACGGTGAGCGTGATGGCTGCCGCATCCTCCTTGCTGCCGCTGGAGGCCAGCGTGCTGGCCGAGATCGACCGGTCACGGCTGGTCGAACTGGCCGGTGAGCTGATTGCCGCAGGCGGAGAGAACCCCGGTGGCACCGAAGCAGCCACCGTGGCCATTCTGCATCGGGTGCTCACCGGGCTCGGTGCCACCGTGCACCTGAATGAGGTTGCCCCGGGACGAGCCAACCTCATTGCCCACCTCGGTGGGGACCAAACCGGCGGGGGGCTGCTTTTCCTGGGCCACAGCGACGTTGTTCCGGCCGGCCAGGGCTGGGACTCCGATGCCTTCACGCCACGAGAGGACCAGGGACGGCTCATCGGACGCGGCGCGACGGACATGAAGGGCGGGCTGGCCGCGGTGCTCGTGGCCATGGCCTCGGTGCATGCGCGCCAACCCCGGCTCCCGCTGACCTTGGTATGCACCGTGGATGAGGAGGCCGACGCGATCGGCATCGCACACTACGTGGCCACCGAGCCCGCCGGCTCCTACACCGGTTGCGTCGTCGCCGAACCCACCGATCTGGTGGCGATCGTCGCCTGCAGGGGAGCCGCGAATTTCGTCCTGCGGATTACCGGGGCGAGCGCCCATGCCGGACGCCCAACCGACGGGGCCAGCGCCATCCAAGCCGCGGCCGAGATCATTGCCGAAATAGGCCAGGACACGAAGCGACTGGCGGCGGCCAAGCATCCGGTGCTTGGCGCCGCAACCTGGAATATTGGAACTATCGCAGGCGGACACGGAACGTCCATCGTGCCGGACACCTGCGAACTGAGCCTTGATCGGCGTCTGCTGCCCAACGAGAACGCACGGCTTATTCTCGAACATCTCCTGGTACGCATCCGTGGTCGGCTTCAGACCGCTTCGTTCCCGGGCCGCGAGAAGATCACTGTCCACGGCGAGCTGCAGATGCAGATGCCCGGATTCCTCACCGAGGAGGACAGCGACTTTGTCACGGGTGTTCGCCAAGCGGTCCGCGATGTCACCGGCACCGGTGATGTTGGCATTTGGACGGCCTCGTGCGAGGGCGGCTACATGGCCGAGCACCACCGGATCCCCACCCTGGTCCTCGGTCCCGGGGAAATCAACACCCAGGCCCATCAACCCAACGAATCGGTTGAGGTCGACGATCTGCTCACCGCAGCCCGTGCGTATGCACTTTTCGCCCTGCGCCACGCCTCCAACAACGCACAGACCCCCTCCACTTCATAAAGGCTGCCAAAGGAGCACACCATGACCAGTCAAACCCAACCGCCTGCACTGAGACTCGAAGCTGATTTCAGTCCAATGGAACTGAAGCAGGCCCGGAAGTCGGTGGCCGGATCTGCAATCGGTAACGCGATCGAGTGGTTCGACTACGGGATCTACGGGTACCTCATCGTGTACATTTCCCAACAGTTCTTCACCTTCGGTGAAGACGGGGGAACCATGCCGCGAATCCTTGCCTTTTCCACCTTCGCGATCTCCTTCCTCATCCGCCCACTGGGAGGCATGGTGCTCGGTCCGCTCGGCGATCGGATCGGCCGACGGAAGGTCTTGATCTTCACCATTGTCATGATCAGTGTGTCCACCGCGTGCATCGCCGCCTTGCCCACTTTTGACCAGGTCGGATACCTGGCTCCGATCCTGCTTGTCCTGCTGCGCATGGTCCAGGGGTTCTCTGCCGGTGGCGAATACGCGGGGGCGGCGGTATTCATGAGCGAGCACGCCCCGGACAACCGTCGTGGTTTCTACGGTTCCTTCCTCGAATTTGGCACCCTGGCCGGCTTCAGCGCGGCGGCGATTTTGTGCACGGTGCTGACTCTGGTGGTGGGTGAAGAAGGCATGATGGGTGGCTGGTGGCGATTGCCCTTCGCGCTCACCCTCGTGCTCGGCGGAATTGCGTTGTGGATGCGGCGCCACCTCACCGAATCCGAAACCTTCATCGGAGACAGTTCCAAGGACAAGGAAGTTAGCACCGCGCCTCAGGCACTGGGGACCTTGATACGCAAGTACCCCGGTCAGCTCGTCAAGCTCTTCGGCTTTATCGTGCTGGTCAATGTTGCCTTCTACCTCGTGCTGACCTATATGCCCAGTTACCTGACATTGACCTTGGGACATGGTGCGGTGGAATCCAATATGACGCTGGTGCTCATCCAGCTGGTGATGATCGCCTTGATTGTTCCGTTGGGTGCGCTCAGCGACCGGATTGGACGTAAGCCCTTGCTGGTGACCGCGAGCGTTGGCTTCGTGGTCCTTTCGGTGCCGGCTGTGCTATTGATGCAGTCCACTGGATTGTGGGGGCAGATCGTTGGTATCGGCATCCTGGGTCTATTGCTGGTCATGCTTCTCTCGACGATCTCCTCGACTCTGCCGGCATTGTTCCCCACCTCGGTGCGCTACTCCGGATTCGCCATTGGCTACAACCTTTCCACGGCCGTCTTCGGTGGCACCGCGGCGGTGGCCAACGAGGCGCTGATCGGGGCGACCGGAAACCCACTGGTGCCCGGGTGGTATCTGATGGCTGCAGGCGTGATTGGACTGATTTCCGTGCTCACCTTCAAGGAGACCGCGGGGCGTTCGCTTCGTGGCAACGTGATTCCGGGCAGCGATGACAAGCAACGGCTGGAGATTGGTGAAAGCCTGGTGGGGGTGGGGCGTCGCTAAGCGACAGGCTCGGGCCAAGGATGGATCGGCCCCACGAAACCGTAGGACAAATAACGAAGTGTAGGAGGACAGCCTAGTGGGAGAGAGCCAACGCGTCGCACTGGTTACCGGCGCCACCTCGGGCATCGGGATCGAGATTGCCCGACGACTGGTAGCCGATGGAATGAAGGTCGTGGTCACCGGGCGAAATGAGGAACGCGGAATTCAGGTGGCCGAAGAACTCGGGGAGTCCGGCTGTTTCGTCCGGGCGGACCTGACCACTTCGGGTGCCGCGCAGTCACTGATGAACACGGTGCTCGAACGCACCGGAAGACTGGACGTCCTGGTGAATAATGCGGCCATTGACCACACTAATTCGCTACTCGACACCCCGGAGGAAGAGGTGCGGAAAACTTTTGAAACCAACACGTTCGCGGCGATTTCCTGCCTCCAAGCTGCGGGGCGGGTCATGCGTGTGGCCGGAGGTGGCGCGATCATCAACGTGACCTCGCGGCTGGCAAGCGTCGGAGTTCCCACCATGGGGATTTACAGTGCCAGCAAGGGAGCGATGCTGGCACTGACACGGGCCGCGGCGGTGGAACTCGCCCCACACAACATCAGGGTCAATGCGGTGGCTCCCGGGATGACGCGTACCCAGATGTTTGAGGACTGGTTGGCCGGACAGGAAGATCCCGTGGCCGTTGAGCGAGCGGTTTCCGAAGCGATTCCGTTGGGTCGAGTGGCGCTTCCGGAAGATGTTGCCGAAGCGGTGGGCTATTTTGCCAGTGCAACCAATACTTACGTCACCGGGGTTTCCTTGCCGGTCGATGGTGGCTATTTGGCCACGTGAGCCGAGACCAACAAACCCGCAGACACCATCCGCCCACGTGGGTCCCGGTGCCTGCGGGTTTGTTGTCGGTGGGAACCTGCGGCGGGTCACAGTGAAATCCCACAACGGGCGCAAGGCCATCATCCGGTGAGGTTGCTGCCCGCTTTCAGTCCGAGAATGTCGGGCATTGTGATCGCCGTGGCATCCTCACCACTTACCGATTGA
Source organism: Paeniglutamicibacter sp. (assembly GCF_046714615.1). Taxonomy (NCBI): domain Bacteria; kingdom Bacillati; phylum Actinomycetota; class Actinomycetes; order Micrococcales; family Micrococcaceae; genus Paeniglutamicibacter; species Paeniglutamicibacter sp. The sequence continues at coordinate 23,365 of NZ_JBKKAP010000014.1, read as the reverse complement.
GGATCAAGGTTTTGCTTGGTTGTACCTCCAGATGGCAGTCATCATTCCGGCGACCGGCGGCAGTCACCTATGCGCTGGAATCGGATCGACAAGTCGGGAGCGCTGTTTCAGCGTGCATTATCAACATGACGCGCAAGTGAAGCAAGACTCGGATTTTTTAGGCTTCATGTTCTGACTTATGACGCTTCATGAAGCAAATGCGGCCATTGGGCCGCTCTCTACGTCGATTTGTTTCACGGCGAACCCTTTTATGTTGGTTGCATCGAAGATCCTGCGACACACTTGGATTGTTCGAGGTTGCTAGACAACCAAAACGAGCACACACCATCCAGAGCGGCTGAGAGACCTGGCTCGTTGACGCCGCAGCAACCACTCCCGTCATTGGGATACGGTGCTACCGCCAGGACCGATGGAGATAGCCAAACTCTGCGCGGTCCGCCGAATGCTGTCACGTTTTGGACAGGCATTCGACTGATTAGCCATGTCGCGGCGTTCCTCGGGTGAACCGAGAAGGAATGAATCATGGGCAACACCAAACCACCTGCGAAGCGACGCCTTCGCGCCGGCCTCGGCGTCAAGATCCTTACCGTGCTTTCCGTGGCCACGCTGGCACTGAGCGCCTGCGGATCGGGAACCCAAACAGCGGGAAATGCAGCCGGCCCGGTCAGCAACGATCCCGTCCAAGGCGGAACCTTCGTGTATGCGGAAGTAGCCCCGATCAACAACTGGCAGACCCAGGCCGCACGCTTCTACGAGAAGGCCAATGTGCTCAACAGCGTGTTGGACCGACTGACGTATTTCGACGCGGCAACGGGAAAGCTCGTTGGCTGGATAGCGTCGGATTTCACCGCCAACAAGAACCAGACCGAGTTCACCTTCACGATTCGTGACGGCGTGAGTTTCTCGGACGGAACGGCGCTCGATGCCAAGGCAGTGAAGGAAAACCTGGACGCGCTGGGCAAGGGAGTCAAGAGCGCACAGATCGCACCCAACGTCGACTTCGCGGCCTTCAAGTCCGCCGAGGTCGTCGGGAAAAACCAGGTCAAGGTCACGCTCAAGACCCCCGATGCCAACTTCCTGCGTGCCACATCGTCGGTCACCTCGGGACTGGTTTCCCCGGCCACGCTGAAGCTGGACAATGCCGGCCAGTCGGCCATCGCCACGATCGTAGGCTCCGGACCGTTCGTCTTCGAATCCGAGAAGACCGACGAAGAAGTCACCTTTGCCAAGCGCGCGGACTACAAGTGGGCACCTGAATCAGCGGCAAACCAGGGCGCCGCATACCTGGACAAGCTCGTGGTGAAGTACCTGCCCGAGGTGGCGCACCGCGCCGGAGCGGTCCAAACCGGCCAGGTCGACCTGGTCCGGGGACTTCAGCCCGTGGACGAGCAAACCCTCACGGGCAGCGGCGACCAGGTGCTGCCGGCCAAGGGTATCGACTTGACCACCAACATGGCGGCCGTGCGCATCGGCAGCGGCAAGCTCGCTGACACCAAGGTGCGCCAGGCACTGCAGGTCGGCATCGACCGCCAATCCATCAAGGACACGGTGCTGTCGGACAGCTATGTCATCGCCGACTCCGTGCTGAACCACGCGGCCCCCGGGTTCATCGACCTGTCCGCGGATCTGGGCTACAACCCGGAGAAATCCAAGGCGTTGCTCGATGAGGCAGGCTGGGTTGTCGGAGCCGACGGAGTGCGCGAAAAGGGTGGACAGAAGCTGGAAATCACCATCACCAGCTCCAACAACTCCGTGGTCATCAAGCCTGCCTTTGAACTCATCGAGCAGCAATGGCGGGAAATCGGCGTCAAGCTCATCAACCGTGCCGCCGACAATACGTTCCTGACCACCGCCATGATCGATCCCAACACCGAGTTCTTTGGAACCCGCCAATTTGCCTACGGCGGACTGGGACCGGTCTTCGGCCCGGAAAACAACACCCAGACCCTGAACGCGGACAGCGAGCTCAACGCGCTGTTCGCCAAGGAACGCTCGGCCACCAGCGATGCGGAGCACAAGAAACTGGTTGCCGAGGAACAGCGCCAGCTGGTCAGCGAAAAGGCCCTGTCCCTGGTCCTGTGGGACGAAGTCCAGGTCTACGGCGGCAACTCGGATGCACACGTTGAATTCACCTCCGGCACCGCCCCGATTTTCCAGGGCGCCTGGAAGACCGGAAAGTAGCAAGCACATGGCCGCTTACATCGCGCGACGCGTCGGACAGGCTTTGCTGGTCATTTGGCTTGCCTACACCCTGGTCTTCCTGGCCGTGCAGTTGCTCCCGAATGACCCAGTGACGATCTTCCTGTCAGCGGATGCTGCGGCCAACCCGGAAACCATTGCGGCCATGAAGGCGCAATACGGATACGACCAACCGCTGTTGGTGCAGTATTTCAACCAACTGGCTGGTCTCTTCCGGGGTGATTTCGGATATTCGCTCGCCTCGGGCCAGCCCGTTGCAGAGCGCATCGGTGCCGTGGCCGGGTCGACCTTGGTGCTGGCTTCCAGTGCCTTCGTGACTGCTGTGGTGTTTGCGGTTCTGCTGGTCGCTTCGGCCACGTTGGCACGTCGGACGTGGTTGAAGCGGCTCATCATCAACCTGCCGCCGCTCTTCGCGGCAGTTCCCGTGTTCTGGCTGGGTCTGGTGCTCCTGCAGCTCCTCTCCATCCAGCTCGGAGTCATGTCGCTTTTCCCTGATGGTTCGTTCGCCTCGATCGCCGTCCCCGTCCTGGTCCTGGCCGTCCACGTCTCTGCCCCGATTGCCCAGGTGCTGCTCAAGAGCGTGGACATCGTTTACGCCCAGCCATTCGTGGACGTATTGCGTGCCAAGGGCGCTTCGCCGTCATGGATTTTCTTTCGCCACACCCTCAAGAACGCTGCAGCACCGGCCATGACCATCAGCGGGATCACGGTGGGAACGTTGTTGGCCGGCTCCGTCATTACCGAGACGGTGTTTGCCCGGTCCGGCCTGGGCCAGGTGGTGCTTCAGTCTGTCACCGCGCAGGACGTGGCGCTGGTCCAGGGACTCGTGCTGATCACCGCCACGGCTTTCGTTGTCGTGAACCTGGTTGTTGACCTGCTTTACCCGCTATTGGATCCACGGATCCTCAAGAGTGGAACGCACGGGGCACCGCGCGCACTCGTAGCCTAAGCCCGAACGGAGATGAACCCATGAGCATCAAGCTGGAGGAACCGTTGACACAGGTTGCCGTTCCCGAGATCGCCTTCGCTGACATCGAGAACCTGCCCACGCAGAAGAGGAAACCAAGAGCGCTTCGTTCGCCAGTGTTCTGGCTGACCTGCGCCCCGTTGATCATGGTCCTGGGGTGGGCGTTGTTCCCCGCGCTGTTCAGCGGTTTTGACCCGATTAGCGGCGTCCCGGCCGAAAAGTTCCAGGCACCCGGGTCCGCCCACTGGTTTGGCACCGACCACCTGGGCCGCGACGTGTTTGCCCGGGTTGTGCACGGGACCAGCCAAACGCTGTTGACCGCGGGCTTGGCGGTGACGATTGGGCTCGTCGTGGGGACCGGGCTGGGGTTGCTGGCGGCAACCGCGGGCCGGGCGGCCGACGCCGTCACCATGCGCCTGATCGATGTCTTGCTCGCCGTCCCGGGCTTCCTGATCTCGCTGATCATCGTCACGGCGTTTGCCCCCGGTCCGATTTCCCTGGGAATCGGCGTGGGCATTGCCTCCATTGCGTCGTTTGCACGCGTGGTGCGTTCCGAGGTCCTGCGCGTTCGCAGCCTGGACTACGTGGAAGCCGCGTTCATGAACGGCGGCACGTATTGGTCGGTCGTTTTCAAGCACATCCTGCCCAACTCCTGCGGCCCCGTTCTGGCCCTCCTGGCGGTGGACCTTGGCGTGGCGATCCTCGCGATTTCGGGTCTGGGCTTCCTCGGTTTCGGCTCTCCGCCTCCGACCCCGGAATGGGGTCTGCTCATTTCCGAGGGACGGCAGTACCTCGCTTCGGCATGGTGGCTCACGACCCTGCCGGGCGTGGTCATCGTCGTCGTGGTCATCCTGCTCGCCGGTCTTGGCCGACAGCTTCACAAGATCTTCCGTTTTTAGTCAGGGGAACAGCATGAGCACCATCGACTCGGCACCCACATTGCTGGACATTCGTGGGCTAAGCATTCAATACGGCACCGGCGATGAATCCGTCATCGCCGCAGACCACCTAGACATCGCGCTCAAGACCGGCGAAATCGTTGCACTGGTTGGCGAATCCGGCTCCGGCAAGTCCACGCTGGCAAAGGCCATCATCGGACTTCTGCCGGAATCGGCAAAGGTCCTGGGCGGAACGATCGACCTTGTGGGCGAGAACCTCCTGGACCATTCGGCCAAGGAACTGGAAGCCATCCGCGGACGGCGCATCGGCATGGTGCCACAGGATCCCGGAGCCTCCCTCGATCCGGTGAAGACCGTGGGGTCCCAGGTATCCGAGGTTTTCCGCCTGCACCCGCAAGGGCGCAAGCGCACCAAGGCGGAGTTGCGCCGAGAAGTTCTCAGGCTGCTGGAACTGGTCGGGATCGATCGCCCGGAACAGCGCCTTGGGCAGTACCCGCATGAACTCTCGGGCGGGCTGAAGCAACGGGTGCTCATTGCCATAGCCTTTGCCTTGGAACCCGAGCTGCTGATTGCCGATGAGCCAACATCCGCATTGGATGTCACGGTCCAACAGACGGTGCTCGAGGTATTTACCAAGCTCGCCCGCGAACTCGGAACCGCAGTCATTTTTGTGACCCATGACTTGGCCGTGGCCACGGATATCGCCGACCGCATCGTGGTCATGCAGCACGGCCGGATTCGCGAGGACCGCCCGGTGCGCGAAATCCTGCATGCCCCGGAAGACGCCTATACCCAAATGCTGCTTACCGAGGCCACTGCCACGGGCAAAGGCGCACAAACCACCGGGCCTGAGGGCGCCATCGAGGCGCCGGCCATTGAGGTCCGTGGCCTGACAAAGATCTACGGCAACGGAAAAGCGGAACGAGCAGCGGTGGACAACGTTTCCTTCGCAGTCCGTCCCGGAACCACTTTCTCATTGGTGGGGGAATCCGGCTCCGGAAAATCCACGACCGCGCGCATGGTCATGCGTCTGCTCGAGCCCAGCGCCGGGACGGTGAAGATCCACGGACAAGATGTCACCCGTGTGCGCGGAGCCGGCAAGCGGGACCTCTGGCGCAGCCTGCAACTGGTGTACCAAAACCCGGACTCGGCACTGGATCCGCGTTATTCGGTGTCCCGGATCATCAGCGAACCGCTGGAAAACTACAAGGTCGGGTCAAGGAACGAACGCAGGATCAGGGTGGCCGAGCTGTTGGACGCGGTCAACTTGCCCTCGCGCATGGCCTCCCTCGGCGCGAAGGAACTTTCCGGAGGACAAAGGCAACGCGTGGCAATCGCCAGGGCCTTGGCCCTCGGCGCCAAGACGTTGGTGCTGGACGAGGCACTTTCCGCACTCGATGTCTTGACCCAGGCGCAGATCCTGGCGCTGCTGGAAGACCTCCAGGTCAACCAGGGGCTGTCATACCTCTTCATTTCCCACGACCTGCACGTCGTCGAGCGCATTTCACACGACGTGGGAGTCATGCGACAGGGCAAGCTCGTCGAAGTGGGCCCGGCCTCACAGGTCTTCGGGAACCCCGCCAGCGAGTACACCAAATTGCTTTTGGACTCGAACCCTGGTCAGCTGCTGCGCGAGATGGCAAACCGCTAAATCCGGCCAACAAACTTTTTGAAACTCATGGATGTAAAGGAAGAAAAATGAGTGCAACGCACGTGCAGGAACGAACCGAAGAAGCCCGTTACGCGGAATTGAGTGCACGCTTTGCACCGGTGTTCGGCCGGATCGCCGAAGGCACTGTGGACCGGGAAAACAACCATGTGTTGCCCTTCGAACCCGTGACATGGCTCAAGGAAGCCGGCTTTACCACGCTGCGCGTCCCGGCCGCGCATGGCGGGGATCCGGTCAGCCATGAACATCTCTTCCGGTTGATCGTGGAACTTTCCGCCGCGGATTCCAACGTCGGCCACTTGCTCCGCTCCCACTTCGCCTTTGTCGAAACCATCGCCCTGCAGCCGGAGGAATTCCAGCTTCGTTGGTTCCCTCGGGTGCTCGCCGGCGAGATCTTCGGCAACGCGGCCACCGAACGGGGCGGCAATGCGTTGGGGACTACCAACACCAAGCTTCGCGAGGAATCCGGGCAGTGGCTGCTGAACGGGGAAAAGTACTACACAACCGGCTCCATCTTCGCCGACTGGGTGGTTGTCATGGCCAGCACCGAGGGCGTCGAAGGCCGGCAGTACGCCATCGTGCGCGCCGATGACGCCCGGGTACGGATCATTGACGACTGGGATGGCTTTGGCCAGCCGCTGACCGGCACCGGCACCGCAATCTTCGAAGATGTTGTGGTCCCATTCGAAGACATCATCCAGCGCAAGGTCTCCTCCACGCTCGAGCCGGCCTTCTTCCAGATGGCCCTCCTGAGCGTCCTGGCCGGCATCGGGCGTGCGGCACTGGCAGATGCCGCCGAATTGGTGCGCACCCGCACCCGAACCTTCAATACCGGATCAGGTGAACTCTTCCGGAACGACCCGCTGATCCAGGAAAAGGTCGGCCGCATCGCAGCGGCCGTCTACGCGGCGGATTCGATCGTCTGTGCCGCCGCTCGCGACCTGGATGCCGCGGTGGACCAGTCCCTGGGCCTGGAACCGACAGCTGCCTTCATCCGCGCGGAAATTGCCGTGCAGCAGGCCCACGTGACGGTCCCGAAGCTGGTGCTGGATGCAACCAGCGAACTCTTCGACGTCACCGGCGCCTCGTCCGTTTCACGAGGAAAATCCCTTGACCGGCACTGGCGCAACGCCCGCACCGTCGCGACCCACAACCCGGTCGCCTTCAAGGCCCGTTCGGTGGGCGACTACTACATCAACGGCACCATCCCCACCGGATTGCACTCGATCGGTGAAGCCACGGACACGAAATCGGAGAACAAGTAAATGGGTACTTTTGACACGCGTCCGCGCCTGTTGCTGAGCGCATTCCTGATGAACACTTCCAGCCACATCCTGGGTGGCCAATGGCGCCACCCCCAAGCGCAGCAGCACCGCTTCAATGAGCTGCAACTGTGGGTCGACCTGGCCAAGCAGCTTGAGGACGCCAAGTTCGACAACCTGTTCTTTGCCGACGTCGTGGGGCTTTACGGCAACCACGAGGGCGGCTGGGCCTCGATGGTCCGCAAGGGCATGCAGGTTCCGTCCCACGACCCGCTCGTGCTGCTCTCGGCCCTTGCAGCAACCACCAGCGACATCGGACTGGCCATGACCAGTTCCGTGGTGCAGGCATCCCCGTTCCAGTTTGCGCGCCAGCTCTCCACGCTGGACCACCTTTCCAACGGCCGCGTCGCGTGGAACATCGTGACCAGCGTCCTGGAGAACTCGCACCGAAACTTTGGTGCGGCCGGCCTGACCGCCCACGACGACCGCTATGACTGGGCCGAGGAATACGTCGAGGCGACGTACAAGCTGTGGGAAGGTTCCTGGGAGGACGACGCGGTTCTGGCCAACAAGGAAACCGGTGTCTTTGCCGACCCGGCCAAGGTCAACAAGATCCACCACCAGGGAAAACGGTATTCCATCGAGGGCCCGCATCTTGCCTTGCCGAGCCCGCAACGCACGCCGTTCCTGTTCCAGGCTGGATCGTCCGCACGCGGGCGCCAGTTTGCCGCGGAACATGCGGAGGCAACTTTCCTTTTTGCTCCGCACCCGGAGTATGTGGCCAAGCAGGTGGGCAAGATCCGCGAGCTGGAGGCTGCCGCAGGACGCGCCACGGGAGACGTCAAGGTCTTTGCCGGCCTGTCATTCGTCGTGGGAAGCACCGAGGCCGAAGCCAAGGCCAAGGAAGCCGAATACGACGAGTACCTGGACCTTGATGCGATCATCGCCCACATCGGCGGTGGGATCGGGATCGATCTGGGCGGGTTGGACCTGGACACACCCTTGGGCGACGTCCAGACCGAGGGCGCCCGAGGCGTCCTCGAAGCAGCCATCGCGTCGGTTCCCGGAGGGAAACCAACCATTGGCGACCTGGCCCGCTACCGGGCCAAGGCCCAGCAGATCGTGGGAACCCCCGAGCAGATCGTTGACGAGATCGAACGCTGGCAGGACGCGGGCATGGATGGCCTGAACATCATGACCCAGATCCTGCCGGGCTCATACACGGACTTCATCGACGGGATCCTGCCCGATCTCCGTGCCCGCGGGCTTGCGCAGACCGAATACGCCCCCGGCACCTTGCGCGAAAAGGTGTTCGGGCGCGGGGCCCGGCTCGAAGAGACCCACCCGGCAGCACGCTTCCGTGGGGCCTTCACCGAGTACTCCGCCGCCAACACCGAAGAGGCGCTGGAGCGCGCACTCTAGACGGCTGCACATCGGTCCGCTGCGCCGGGGAGTCGGAAGAGTCGAGGGCTTTTCCGACTTCCTGCCGGTTAAGTACCCAAGAAGGCTTTTGGGGCAAGACCCAGACTGTGGCGGTAGCGTATGGAACATGAGCACCGAAGTTGGCCAGCGGCACGTAAATGACCCGGCAGTGATCCGTAGGCTCCTGCAAACCCCCGCGCGATGGGCGGTGGTGGGGCTGACCAATAACCCGCGCCGCGTGGCTCCAGGGGTCTCGGTATTCCTTCAAGAGCGGCTGGGCATGGAAATCATTCCGGTCTCCCTGAGCGGCGAAAGCGTTCTGGGCAACGTCGGGTACAAGCTTCTGGCCGAAATCCCCGGACACATCAGCGTCGTTGATTGTTTTGTGAACTCGCAAAAAGTCGGTGACATCGTTGACCAGGCCATTGCCATTGGTGCGGATGCAGTCTGGCTGCAACTCGGTGTCGTCGACGAAGCTGCCACCAAGCGCGCCAAGGACGCCGGGTTGGATGTCGTCATGGACACCTGTCCGAAAATTGAGTACCACTACCGGTAGTTTCAGCGCGCCCAAAAAAACAGTGCACCGTCCGTAGTGGCAGTAGACGTGGATCACGATCTGTGTCTAGAATGACGGCATCACAAGCAACACAAATTGGGAGCTGGGGCCCCAATAAATGCTGGGGGTAGTTCGAACTTGGGGTTTGAACTGAACTAACGGATCGGTTGGGACCGATCCGTAAACGGTGCTTATTGCGTGGTTGCTGCGCCCCCTTGGGGTAATTGGGGTAACTAAAGTGTTCGGCAAAATTGGGGATAATGCTGCACGGAATCAATCAAGAGGTCGTCGCTTTGCGCGCCGCAACTCTTTTTTGGGAGCCATTTGGAGGAACGGAATTGTCCGTTCAACCGTGGGTGCCAGCGCGACGACAGCGCTCGTTGCAACGATGATGTTTGGCGGCGGTGGATTCAATCCCGCCGCGGCATCACCGTCGGACAGCAAAGACGCCAGTGTGGAGCAGGCGCTGCTGGATGCCGTTGAGGGCAGCGAAGCGAGCGCCGGGTCGAACCCGGCCAAGGCAAAGACCGCGCCTGCGGAAGAAACGGTTGCCGAAGCACCTCTCCAGGGCACCGAACCGTCCGCGGACGAAGAGCTTGCAGAGGCACAGGAGTCGGCGGCCCCCACGTCCGAAGCTCCGTCGACGAGCAAGTCGATTGATTCAGGGAAGCCGGCGACCCCGAGTGCCGAAGCGCCTACGAAGTCCGAAGAGAAGACCACAGAGGAACCAGCGGAAGCCTCGGTCAGTGAGCCGAATTCTGCCCTGGCCAAGGACGCACCCGTCGTTGCGGCGGTTGCAGGCGTTTGCGACACGAACATCGACAAAGGCAAGATTGACACGTTCATGCAGCGGGCCGGCGGCGCCCCATTCGCCAACGGCAACCTTTCCTCGGGCATCTACGAGGGCGGTTATGTTGACCAGCGCGTGCAGATGAGCAACATGCTGCCGGGCGAGAACGAATTTGTATTCAACTACCGGGTGCGCACTGGCGGCAAATGGGCCTATGACTTCATTGACCAGTACTCAATGACCGGCGGAACGATCACCAACACCGAGGTGATCGAGGGATCGGGCAGCGACCGCGAGGACACCGTCAAGCTCACGTTTGATGCAACGGCCTCCTCGGTCACCCTCTACTTCAGTGTCCATGTCGCATCCGAACTGGACCATGGGCCGGGCGCGGGAGCCTCTGCCATTAGCGGATCCCCGTATCACGTGTCCTTGGTGTCGTTGAATTGCGCGACCGCGGGGAACCGTGCCAACCAGATTTCGGCAAGCGACGTCCAGGCAGGTTTCGTGACCATCATCAAAGACGCCACCCCGGCCGACGGTACCGACTTCGGCTTCACACTTAAATCCGGCACGACGGCAGATTCCGTGAACTTCCAGTTGGATGACAGCGCCGGCTCCAACACCGGCGCGGACCTTCCCGACCGCCTGACCTACACCGTTGCCCCGGGCACGGTAACTATTTCCGAAAACGCCCTTCCCGAGGGATGGAACCTCTCGGCCCTGACCTGTACCGGTGTCACGCCGACGATCGATTCGTCGGCGCGCAGCACGTCCTTCACGCTGGTGGACAACGCCCAGGTCACTTGTACATTCACCAATAGCAAGACGACGTACAAGGACCTTGAGGTCTCGAAGACCGCAGTCGCCAAGTTTGACCGCGACTACGACTGGACGATCGAAAAGAACCTGGCCTCCGCCCAGCCCTCCACCGTCAAGTCGGCCGCCGGCGACGTCCCCGTCAACTACAGCGTGCTGGTCGATGCCAGTGCTGCGCAGGACAGCAACTTCACCGTCGATGGTGTCATCACCGTGAAAAACACGAACATCGCGGCCATCGACGGGGTAACCCTGACGGACAGCATCCCCGGCGCCGTGTGTGCCATTGAGACTTCCGAAGGCACTGCAGTAACGGGCCCGTTGTCCGTCCCGGCCGGAACCACGACCTTCAACTACACCTGTGAGATGCCTTCCGGCACCACCGCGGGCACTGCCGGAACAAATACCGCCACCGCGACGTGGAACGCCGCCTCCTACTACGGGACCGACGGCAGCGCGAGCACCACGAAGGACTTCTCCTTCGTGGGAGTGGAGCCCACCGTGACCGATGGCTCGGTGACCGTCACCGACAGCAAGTTCAACCTCTCCACGCTTCCCGGCGGCAACATCGTCACCGCCGCGCAGGCGCCGAAGAACTTTGCCTACACGACTACCTGGCCGGGCGTGGCCGGTGAGTGCACGACCTATGGCAACACGGCAAAGTACACCGAGAAGGACGGCGGCACGGCGAGCGATACGGCCTCCGTCGATGTCTGCCTTGGTGCGGACTTGGTCGTCACCAAGAACGTTGTCGCGAGCTTCAACCGTTCCTACCTGTGGGAGATCGACAAGACGCCGGTGAACGGTGCCGGCCCCTACACCACCGATGCCAACGGAGACGTCGTCGTCGACTACCAGGTGACGGTCAAGCCGAACGACCCCGAAGACAGCGCCTGGGCCATGTCGGGTGTCATGACGGTGACGAACCCGAACACGTGGCAGGACATCACCGCCACATTGAGCGACACGGTGAATGTCGGCGGCGACGCCGCGTGCACCGTGTCCGGTACGACGGGGACAAATCCCGTCGGCGACGCAGACCCGGACACCGAAGGGTTCCAGGCCGTCATCCCGAAGGACTCGGTGCAGGGGTTCAGCTACAGGTGTACCTTCGAGACGCTCCCACGCTATGAGGGCACGAACACCGCCACGGCGACCTGGGACGCCGCGAAGGCCTCCACGCCCACGGCGGAAGCCGCGGGGACCGCCGCGGTGACCATGGGGACCTGGACCCAGGCACCGTTGAACAACGTGGTGACCGTGACGGATGACCACCACACCTTTGATCCCGCCTGGACCATCACGTGGTCAGAAGACATGGCGGCACAGACCCGCGACTACAAGGTCAAGTGGACGGTTCCGGCTGTTTCGGCAGGCACATGCGTGGGGTTCACAAACAAGGCAACCGTTGCAGGGGCCAGCGGCTTCACCACATCGGACCATGCCGCCATCAAGGCATGCCGCCCCGCCTCCCTCAGCGTCAAGAAAACCGCCGATGCGGGATACGACCGCACCTATCTCTGGGACATTGAGAAGACCGTGGTCGGTCCCGACACGGTCAACGCCGGGGAGGACCACAACGCAGTAGTCGACTACGGCATCACCGTCACTTCCAAGGGATACGAGGACGATGCCAAGACGCTGAGCGGCGAGATCACCGTATCGAACCCGAACAGGTTCGGTGGCGACGTCGAAGTAACGGTCTCGGACACCACCACGCTCGCGGGCCTGGTCTGCACGGTGGATCCGGCGGCCGATACGAACCCGGATGCCGACGGCGTCCAGGTCACCGTCCCGCAGGCCACCGTGTCCGGCGAAGTTTGGGTCGATGGCAAGAAGAAAGTCGCCTACAACTGCGATGCCAGTTCAGTGACCGAGGCCGACTACACCGGCCAAAGGAACACCGCATCCATCACCTGGAACGGTGGCAAGGCCAGCAGCCAACCCGTCGATATCGCCTTCGGGCTCAAGGGAGCCACGGACGAGACCGTGGACATCCTCGACCAGTTGATCGATCCCGACTCCACGCCCAAGGATCTGGGCACGGTTTCCTTCTCCGACATCCCGGACGGCGACTGGGCCACCTGGTCCAAGACGTTCAACGACCAGCTGACCCACGAGGCCACGCTTGGCGAATGCACCCCATTCACCAACAAGGCCTGGGTCGAGCTCGATGGCGACGGGACGAATCCGTCTTCCGAAGCCACGGTCACCGTGTGCGACCAAGCGGGGCTGCAGGTTTCCAAGACCGCGCAGGCCTCCTTCGACCGCCTGTACAAGTGGAACGCGGCCAAGGACGTGGACAGGACGGAGCAGACGATAGCGCCGGATGGATCGGCAGTCTTCAACTACACCGTCAAGGCAGTGCCAAACGGCTTTGAGGACTTTGACGAATCCCTGCTTGGCAAGATCACTTTGACGAACCCCAACCAGTTCGAGGCCGGAGAAATCACGGCAACGGTCACCGACACGGTGGACATTGCAGGGTTGATCTGCGAAATCACCACGCCCGAGGACATCGATCCTGGCAAGGCGGGCTTCCAGGTCCTGGTGCCCGCGGGCGCCGACGGCAACCCGGGCAGCGTGGTCCTGGATTACGAATGCACCGGTGTCCCGGCCACCTACACGGGTACCAACACCGTTGATGTCACATGGAAGGATGCCACTTACGCCAAGCAGACCGCCACGGCATCGGCCGAGGTCAACTACGTGCTGGACACCGAGTACGACAAAAACGTCCTGGTGTTTGACGACAAGGTCGTCGAGACGGATTACCCGGAGCTCTTGGGCACGGCAACCTGGAACAAGGAAAAGGACCCCACGGAGTTCACCTACGACCTTTCGTTCCCGGGAATCCTCGGAACATGTGAGGATCACACGAATACCGCGATCGTGACCGAAGACGGTTGGAACCAAGCGACCCTGGACTCGGCCAGCAAGCAAGTCACCGTCTGTGTTGAGGAGAACCTCGAGGTCACCAAGGACGTCACCGCGACCTTCGACCGCGACTACGACTGGAAGATCGAGAAGGACGCCGACAAGACCTCCTTCAACGTCGACGGCGACGGAAACGTGACAGCAGGCTACACGGTGGCCGCCACCAAGATCGGCCACACGGATTCGGGGTGGAAACTCGGTGGAACCATCACCGTGCATAACCCGAACGACTTTGGTTCCATCACGGCCAACGTCGAGGACACCCTGGGCCTTGAGGGCGTAACCTGCACCATTGCCGACGGCAAGACAGTGCAGATCGCCGCGGGCGACACGTTGGAACTCGGCTACACCTGTGACGTTTCGGCGGGAGTGGACGAGACCGACTACACCGGCGTCATCACGAACACCGCAACGGCCACCTGGGGTGAAGGCCGCAGTGCATCCAGCGATGCCGTTGCCGTCGACTTCTCGATGGACACGGAAACCGACACCCACATCACGGTGACCGATGACAAGTACACGGAGAACGGGCATGTATTGGGTGCCGTGACGTTGGAAGAGTCGCCAAAGACCTTTAGCTACGACGTCGATTGGGAAGCTGCCGCAGGCAAGTGCACCACCTTCACCAACACCGCCGTGATCGACGGTGACGCGAACCACCCCGCGGGCAATGAATCATCCGCCGACGTCGAGGTGTGCGTCGAGAAGGGCCTAACCGTGGTCAAGACCGTTGACGCGGGCTTCACCCGCGACTACGGCTGGGACCTCGAGAAGAAGGTGGACCAGGCCAGGTTCACCGTCGATGAAAACGGAAAGGCGACCGCCAACTACACGGTCACCGCCACCCAGGCGGGACACGAAGACCAGGACTGGACGATGTCCGGATCGATCGACGTGTTCAACCCGAACCGGCAGGGCGAGCTGGTTGTCGACATCGCCGATGTCACCACCGTTCCCGGTGCCACGTGCAGCGTTGCCGGCGGCGGCACGGATGTCGTTGTCCCGGCGGCCACCGCAAAGGACGGCGTCGTGACCAGGGGCAAGGCCACGGTCAGCTACGACTGCGTACTGACAGATCCCTTGACTGCGGCCGACTACGCGGGCCACACCAACACCGCCACCGTCACCTGGAGCGGCACGGACGGCAAGGACCGCACCGCCGACTTCGCGGCAGGAGTCCTGTTCACCCAGGACCAGGCCAAGGACATCGACGGGGCCGTGACGGTCCTCGATGACCAGACGGTGCCGGGCGCGACCCATGAACTGGGAACCGCAACCCTGGGGGAGTCGCCCAAGGCGTTTACCTATCCCCTCGAGCTGGCGGGCGTGGCAGGAGAATGCACCACCTACACCAACACCGCGGTCCTGAGGGAAACCACCGGAACCGACGAGGTCGACAACACGGCCACGGCGGACGTGGAAGTGTGTGCCAAGGCGGGACTGGGCGTTTCCGACCCGGCGGAAGCCACCTTCGACCGCGAATACCTGTGGAAGCTGGACAAGAAGGTTGACCGCACCGAGGCCGAAATCGGCCTGGACTCAACGGCGACGTTCGACTACACGGTCGCCGCGACACCTGACGGTTATGAGGATTCAAACCACCAGGTGGCGGGCACGATCACGCTGAGCAACCCCAACCAGTTTGAGGGCGGCGACATCACCGCCACGCTCACCGGCAGTGTCGATATTGTTGGTGTCACCTGCGCCTTCGATGCCACCGACGCCGACCCGGACACCGACGGGTTCCAGGTCCTGGTGCCGGCCGGCGCCAACGGCACGGCCAACACCGTGACCCTTTCATACACCTGCACCGGGACCCCGGAAAACGGGGACTATGCGGGCGAGCACACCGTCACCGCCACCTGGGCAACTGCCCAGGGCGGGGACGCCACCGCCACGGCCTCGGCCGAGGTGCTCTACGAGCAGGTGGGTTCCACGAATACCGACCTTGAGGTCTTCGACGACAAGGCCGCAACGGTTCCGCAGCCCGTGAAGCTGGGCACCGCCGACTGGAACGCAGGGTCGGTTCCCACCGAGTTCACCTACCAGGTGATCTACCGGAACCCGAACCCGGATGCCCTGGACGGCACCTGCACCACCTACGACAACACGGCAACCAGCGTTGCGACTGACGATGCAAGCGCATCGGTCGAGGTCTGCGTGACGGTCGGCGCCCCGACGGTCGCAAAGACCGTCACCGGCACCCGCCAGAACGCGGACGGCAGCTGGGACATCACCTACAAGCTGGAGGTCACCAACAACGACGCGTTCCAAGGCCGCTACTCGCTGAACGACACCCTGTCCTTCGGCAGCGGCATCGAGGTCACCGACGCGTCGTGGACCGGCCCTGCGGCCGGCGACGGCGATGCGTGGGACCTGGAGACATCGAACCACACCGAGGTCCTGGCCACCGACACGCTGATCGATGCGGAGGAGACCGACACCTACCTGGTCAGCGTCACCGCAGACGTGGAGGTCGGAGTCATCGGCTCCGCGGCAGCGGATTGCGAGCTCGCCGAGGGCGAGGACGGCACCGGGTTCCTGAACACGGCGACCCTCACCGCCAACGGCCAGGACACCGAGGTCGCGGCCTGTGCCGCGCCGGTCGCCCCGACGTTCGACAAGCAGGCCATTGACTTGGTCCAGCATGAGGACGCCGACGGAAACTGGGACGGCACCTGGGACGCGAGCTACAAGCTCACCGTCACCAATCCGGGCACCGACGGGCAGGGCGTGAACTACACGCTCACCGACACCCCGGCCTTCGCGGACGGCGTGCTCGTCAACGACCGAACGGTTGGCTCCGAGGACGTGGTGGTCAATGCAGGCTGGAACGGCACGGACCCCGCCGAGGACATGGTGGTCGCCGGCCAGGCACTGGAAGCCGGCGAAGTCCACACCTTCACGGTGGTCGTCAATCTCAGCCTCACCTCCGCCATCACCGATGCAGACCGCGTCTGTGGCGAGGGCGGGCACGGCCTGTTGAACACCGGCGAAGTGAGCTCCGGCAACGAATCCGCTCCGGATGAAGCATGCCTGGACATCCCGGCACCGAGCAGCAACGTCGTCAAGACCGCCGAAAGCGCCGCGGAGAACGCGGACGGCAGCTGGGACGTGCACTACACGGTCGTCGTGAACAACACCTCGGACGCGGCAACCCGCTACGACCTCACCGACACGCTGCGCTTCGGCGAGGGGCTCACCGCCACCGGCGCCGACTGGAGCATGGAAGGCACCCACACGGCAGGCAGCTGGGCGACCCCCGGCACCGAGCCGGGCACGGTGCTGGCCACGGACCGCAACCTGGAGGCCCGCGATTCCCACACCTATAGGGTGCATGTCGTCGCGATCCTCGAGGACGGCGTCATCGGATCGGCCGCAGGCAACTGCCCGTCCGGGGAGGGGAACACCGACGGCGGCTTCCTGAACGAGGCCACGCTGAGCGCCAACGGCAAAACCACCCATTCCCGCGACTGCGTGGAACCGGTGAAGAACCCGCGCAGCTACTCGCTGGTGAAGACCTCCGATCCGGCCAGCGGCACCGTCGTCTGGCCCGGCGACACCATCGCCTACACCCTCACGGTGCGCAACACCGGCGAGTTCGTGTACACCGGGGCCGTGGTCACCGACGAGATGGCCGGGTGGCAGCAGGCGGCAATCCTCAACGAGGGCAGCCTGAAGCCCTCGGGCGGAGAATCGGTCATCGAGGGGAGCAAGCTCGTCTGGAACGTGGGAGACCTGGCGGTCGGGGAGGTCAAGACCCTGACCTACTCCATCACCGTGAATGCCGAGGCCTGGGGCGCGGTCCTGGTGAACGTGGCCACCGGCAACGGGGACGTTCCGGGATCGAAGACCACGCACCGGACCCCGGTGCAGGTCAAGCACCCCAACCCCTCGCCCCGGAACCCGGTGCAGGTCATCCAGGCCCCCGTCCCGGTCCAGCCTGTAGCCGTGGTTCCACCGCGGAAGCCGGTTGCGCCGCTGGCCAACACCGGCGCCTCGGACTCCACGCTGTGGGTCCTGGGATCCGGAGCCCTGTTCATGCTCCTCGGAGCGGCGTTCGTGGCAGGTTCGCGCCGCCGCAAGGGCGAGGGGAAATAGTCGCCAGGAAAAATGACGTTCGCGGTCGGCCGCTCGCTACTTGGGGGTGAGTGGCCGGCCGCGAACCCCTATGGACCGGCCGGTCTTGCCACACCCCCCCAGCGGGCGGGACCGGCCATTTTTTCTGCCCTCCGGGCTTAGGATTGGCAACGTGGAATACGAATCATGGCGCGGCCTGCTGCTCTCGATGCCCGGCGCCTTCGAGGATTTCCCCTTCGGTGAGGACGCCGCGGTGTTCAAGGTCTCCGGTCGGGAGGGCAGTCGTGCCAAGATGTTTGGGCTGTTGATGCACCGGGGAGGGACGATCAACCTGAACCTCAAGTGCGACCCGGCGCTCGCCGAGCAGCTGCGCGCCGCCAACGAGCAAATCACGCCCGGTTACCACATGAACAAAAAGCACTGGAACACCGTGGTGCCGGGGTTGGATGAGGAAACCATGCTGGCGATGATCGAGGATTCCTACGACCTGGTGGTCGCCTCGCTGCCCGCCGCCGAACGCGCGGCCCTGGGCTGGAAGGGTTTGGTCGAGCGCGGCTGATCCGGAATCTGTAGGCTTGGAGGCATGTACTTCATTGTCGTGAAATTTCAGACCAAGCCGGACTACACCGAACAGTTCATGGACCTGGTGACCCCGTTCACCGAAGCCACCCGCGCCGAGCCCGGCAACCTCTGGTTCGACTGGTCCCGCAGCGTCGAGGACCCCAACGAGTTCGTCCTCGTCGAGGCATTCCTCGATGACGACGCCGCCGGTACCCACGTGAACTCCGAGCACTTCAAAGCCAGCATGGTAGCCATGCGCCCGGCCCTGCTGGCAACCCCGAAGATCGTCTCGCGCAAGGTCGAGGGCGATTCCTGGGGAGAAATGGGCGAATTGCAGATCGGCTAGGTCCTGCCTTGTTCGAACCACTGAGGCGCAAGCTACAGCAGACCTTCTCCGCCCAGGAACACTACGATCCGGTGTGGGAACGCGAGCTGGACCGCGGGAACGATGCGGGGTACTTCCCGCACGACTCCGCGGTCTGGGTGGTGCACGGCGGGATGAGCCCGATCGCCGCCGGAATCCGGGCACTGCTGACCCAGGCCCTCCACCCAGGGGCGCTGGCAGGGGTGGCCGAACACTCCAACTACCAAAGCGACCCGCTGGCCCGGCTTGCCGGCACCATCCGGTGGATCTTCACCCTTACCTACGGTGACACCGCCGCGGCCGATGCCGCCTGCGCCTGGGTGGCCCGCCGCCACGAGCCAGTCACCGGCAGGTACACCGCCGGCACCGGGGAAGAGCGCGAGTACGCGGCCAACGACCCGGGCCTTGCGGCCTGGGTGCACCTGGCCTTCGCCGACGCCTTCCTGCGCAGCCACGAGATCTTTTCCGGCCCCGTCCCGCAGGGCGCCGACACCTATGTGCGTGAGTGGGCCAAGGCCGGCGAACTGATGGGTGTTGCCAACCCGCCGCGCAGCGAGGCCGAACTCCGCGAGGCCATTGCCGGGTACGAGACCCGCGGCGAACTGGCCGGCGGCCCCAGGGTCGCCCAGGTCGTCTCCTTCCTGAAAAACCCGCCGCTGGATCCCGCCGTGCTGCCGGGCTACAGGCTGATCTTCGCCGCTGTCGTGGACACCCTTCCGGAAAACCACCTCAGGATGCTGGGGCTCAGGCCGCCATCCCTGGGCCCGGTGCAACTGCCGGCCCGCCTCGGCGGAAAAGTGGCGCTCGGGGTGGCGGGCCTGGCGCTGGCCAAGCATGGCCCGGCGGAACTGGCAGCACGCCGCAGGCTTTTTCGCCTCGGCGTGCTCAATGACCTGAGCTATCCGGATCCCGGCATCACCGACTCCGTCCCGGCACCCGCCGGCTACCGGACGCTTCAGGTGCGCGAGCGCGTGGGCAGGGGCGCGATGGCCTTCGAGGCCCTGGCCGCCGGGATCATGGCCTGGAAGCTGCACGAGGGAGCCGGACTGCGGGTGCGCGCCGACACCCCCGAGGTGCAATTGGCCAGCCGCGTCCGGCTCGGCGTCGGCCTCGGGCCGGTGCGCATCGAGGCTCCCTGCCGCGTCGTGCGGCTTATCGAGTCCGAGACCCGGCTCGGCTTTGCCTACGGCACCCTGGCCGGGCACCCCGAAACAGGGGAGGAGTCCTTCGCCGCGGTGCTTGATCCCGACGGCTGCGTGTACCTGGAGCTGAAGGCGGTGTCCCGGCCTTCGCCGGGGCGCTACCGCCTGGGCGCCCCGGTCACCGTGGCCGCCCAGCACCTGGTCACGGGCCGCTATGTGGATGCGGCCCGCAGGCTCGCGCGGGGTTGAGCGGGGAGCGGGCCGCGACGCCACGTCGTGTCGCAGGTGGGCTTTTCGTAGACTGGAATTTGATCACTAATACGAGGAGGTCGGGATGCCGGAAACGACGATAGACGAGGTGATGGCCGAGCTGGCAGCGCTCGAGGATCCGAAGATGCGCGAGGCGAACGAGAAGCGCGGGGACGACCACGGGGTGAACCTGTCCAAGCTGCGGGCGGTTGCCAAGAGGCTCAAGACCCAGCAGGAGCTGGCACTGGAACTCTGGGCAACGAATGACACCGCGGCGCGACTGCTGGCGCTGTTGGTCTGCCGTCCCAAGGCCTTCGCACGCGAGCAGCTGGACACCATGTTGCGCCAGGCGCGCGCGCCCAAGGTCCACGATTGGCTCGTGAACTACGTGGTGAAGAAGAGTCCCCACGCCGAGGAGCTGCGCGTGGCCTGGAAGGCCGATGCCGATCCCGTGGTCGCCAGTGCCGGATGGGCGCTGACCAGCGAGCGAATAGCAAAGTCGCCCGAGGGCCTGGAGTTGGCCGGTCTGCTGGATACCATCGAGGCCGAAATGAAGGACGCGCCCGAGCGGCTGCAGTGGGGGATGAACCAGGCCCTTGCAACCATCGGCATCGAGCACGCCGAGCACCGGGCCCGGGCGCTTGAAATCGGCGAACGCCTCGAGGTGCTCAAGGACTACCCGACGCCCCCGAACTGCACCTCACCCTTCGCGCCGATCTGGATCAACGAAATCGTGCGCCGCAAGGAAGAGTGAGCACCGGCGCGACAAATGGGGCATCGGCCCCATGCGCAGGCGCGGCAACACTCCTACGCTCGTTTCATGAGGCAGAGGAGTCCGTCATGACAACGATGACACCGCAGGAATGTGCCCGGCTTTCGGAGGCCACGGCGGCATTGCCGCCGGGCACCGCGGAACGATTTTCCGGCTATGCGCTCATGGGCATGCCCTTCAGCAGCGGACACTACCTTGCCTACAGGCGTTTCCCCGCCAGCTCCATCGGCCCGGGCTACCACGCGGCGTGGCTGCGCCGTCCCGACGGCCGCTGGACCGTCTACGCCGACGCCCCGCCGGAGCTCAGCTGTGCGCGCTACTTCGGGGCCGCGTTCAGCGAGGCCGTCCATGCGCCGGTCTCCGGCAGCTTCAGTGGCCCGTTCAGCCTCACGGTCACGGTTCCGGGCGTCCTGACCTGGCGGCTTGCGCTTGAATCCTCCCTGGCCACGGCCGCCCTCACCGCCATGGCCAGGAAGATGCCCGCCGCCGTGTGGCGCAGCGACCGCCTGCTCGATGCGATGGGACTGTTGATGGGACCTGCATTGCGCGCCGGGAAGATGGGCCTGGCGGGGCTGGTCCCCAACGGACAGTCCTTCCGGGCGCACCCGCAACGCGTGTGGATGGTCGCCTCCGCCGAGGCAACCATTGACGGTGAAGACGCAGGGGTCCCGCAAGCGCTCCCGGCCCAAGAGCACCTGGCCGACTTCTGGTTGCCGCAACGCGGCGTGTTCGTGGCCGATCTGGGCATCGACTACCCTTCAACCGCATCCGACATCCGGTCCGCTCCCGCCCGGCACTGAAGTCCGTCCTGAACCGGGCACCGTCGGTGCGGGCCGCCGTAGAATGAAGGGGTGGCGGATCAGGGCGCGGGGACGTTCGACCGGATTCCCGCGGTCCCAGGGTCTGCGGGCGCACGGGCGCGGAACCGGGCAGGCACCCCGCGGCGCAACGAACTGCTGGCAGCACTCTCGCTGGCCATCGACCTGGGGCTCGGCCAGCCCATGGAACACATGATGCGCGCGACCCTGCTGGGGCTGCGGATGGCGACGCTGCTCGGCGTCGAAAAGGCGGTGCGCGAGCGGATCTACCACGCAAACCTCCTGGCCTGGATCGGCTGCCCCACGGATTCCTTTGAGCTTGCGGCGCTGTTCGGCGACGACCTCGGCTTCCGCTCCGACTATTACCGCATCGACGCCCATGGCCTGCCCATGCTCTCGCTGATGCTGCGCCACACCGGAACCCAACTGCCGGGGATGCAGCGGGTCGCCGAACGCGTCAGGTTCGCCGCGAGGGCGAAGACCACGGTCAGGGACCTCATTGCCTCGCATTGCACCTCGGCCGGCCAGCTGGCGGCACGGGTGGGCCTTGACGAGCACCTGCCCGCGATCCTCGAGCACGCCTTTGAACGCTGGGACGGCAAGGGTCTTCCCGCCGGTAGATCCGGCGAGCAGATTCCCCTGGAGATGCGCATTGCGCAGCTCGCCGACACGGCCGAGGTCTTCCTGCGCACCGGCGGAGTCGACGCGGCGGTGGCCATGGCAGCGCAGCGCCGCGGCACCCAGTTTGACCCGGGGATCGCCGACCTTTTTTGCTCGCGGGCGCGGGAGCTGGCCGACGGGCTGCTGGAGTCCGACCCGTGGCCGGCCGTGCTGGCCTCCGCCCCCGCGGACGCGCCCCTGGGCGACGCGGAGCTGGATTCGGTCTTGGAGGCCATGGGCGATTTTGCCGACCTGAAATCCCCCTGGACGACAGGGCATTCCCGGGCCGTGGCGGCCCTCGCCGCCGATGCCGCCTGCCGTCTGGGGCTCGGCCCCGCCGAAGTCCTGGTGCTGCGCCGCGCCGGCTGGGTCCACGACCTGGGACGGATGGGGGTGTCCAATGCGGTGTGGGACAAGAAGGAGCCGCTGTCGGCGGTGGACCGGGAGCATCTGGCGATGTATCCGTTCCTGACCGAACGGATCCTGGCGCGGGTGCCCGGCATGCGGCGGGTGGCCGAGGTGGCCGGCGCCCACCGGGAACGGCTCGACGGTTCCGGTTACCCGCACGGGCGCGCCGGGTCCGAGCTGGATCCGGGCCAACGCCTGCTTGCCGCCGCCGAGGCCTACGCGACCTACCTGGAGCCGCGGCCGCACCGGGAGGCCATGGGCCCGCGGGCCGCGGGCGAGCGGCTTCGCTCGGAGGCGGTGGCGGGCCGGCTGGATGGGCGCGCGGTCGATGCGGTGCTGGCCGCCGCCGGAGGTTCCGAACCCCGTCGGCGCGGAGGCGGGCCGGGAGGGCTGACCGGGCGGGAGGTCGAGGTGCTGGCACTGCTCTGCCGCGGGATGAACAACAAGGACATTGCCGCGGCCCTGGTGATCGCCCCGAAAACCGCGCGCAACCACGTGGAACACATCTACCTGAAGACCGGTGCGACAAATCGGGTGTCGGCCACGCTCTTTGCGCTCGAGCACGGCTTGTGGGACCGCGGCGCCACCCGGGCATGAGTCGGGCCCCGCAGCAAGGGCGGATTCTAGGAGTCGTTGCAACACCTGGTGGCTAGGCTGCCAACATTAGTTCACGCAGGCGCTCGGTTGGGGTATCCCAACCGAGCGTTTTGCGTGGGCGTCCGTTGAGCAGGCGGCTGACCCGTTCCAGTTCCTCGGGGCCATGGGTGCTGAGATCGGTTCCCTTGGGGAAG
>NZ_JBKKAP010000013.1:0-39502 GCF_046714615.1 Paeniglutamicibacter sp. | reverse complement strand
CGCCGCGCCCAACGCGTCAGCGTCTCGCGCTCCCCATCCGTCAATTCCAGCGGTACCTTCGGCCTCCCGGTGCTTCCCATGACACCATTTTACAATTAGGAAGCGAATTTCTGGCGCAGGACACTAGCCGGATCTTTCAGGATCCGGTGTCACGTGCACTGAGCAACTTTTCCAGCCGGCCACGCTCACCAGCCGACAAGACGCTCGTGCCAGATGAGACTCGCAATGCCTGCTTGATCAGATAGGTGGGCAATCCCGTTTCAATGCACTGGCGGATTGCCGTGGACACTGTGACCATGGGTATACCCTCCCACCAAGACATATCTTCAGGGGTGAGGTCTTCACGATGCACGACATATTGTTCCCCGCCCCTACGCCGGATGCGTCGTGACAAAGGAACCGTGACGTGGATTTGCTCTGGGATGACATCACTGAGGCCACGGACGGACAGCGCCGTTTCATGGCTCAGGCACGCCCCTGGAGTTCCGGTCCAGAACACCGCGAGCTGATACTCGTCCGCGCTGGTTTCCGCCACCTGGGGCACCCGGTAGACGCCGTGGGCAACGCGCTGCAGTCGCCCGCGCGAGACCAGCATGGACAAATTCGCGTGAGTCACCCCTTCGCCCAGAGCCTGCTCCGTGGTCACCAGCCCATGCTGGTCCATGGCCAGCTCACGCAACTGCTCCAGCTTGGTCAGGGGCTTCATGTCAATACCTTCCCATTTCGTTAGGCTTTTGGCCACCAAGAATGAAGCGTCACTAAGATGACAGGGGCATTCATCTGGGGCAGCGCCAAGCAGACAGCGCATTTCTCTCGGACGCTTTGACAGCCTTTTTGCGCCGACAGGTGCAACCGAGAGCTGGGTTGGAAAGTTGATTCTCAGTAGGGGGACATCAACGATGAAACGCCCAAGCTTGGGCGCATGGATGAAGGTGTCAGCAGAACAGACAAGCAGTATCCACCGCACCCCCAGGAGAAACACCATGAGCACCATCGCCAGCGTCAAGATCGAACTCAATGAAGACCGCGTCCACCTGACGGCCCCATACAATTCGGAATTCGAGGACATGGTGGAGGGCCGGGGCATTCAGCTCACCAAGCAGTCGTGGCACTTCGATCCAGCCGATGAAGCTGACATCCGAGAACTTGCCCTCGAATATTTCGGCACCGATGGGGTCACGGGCGTTCTAGCCTTTCAATACACAAGGTCCCATGCCGACGCTTTCGACGTCATCAAGGACGTCATTCGCAAAGCAATCGATTCTGTAGCTTCGCCCGAGGCATGGGCCGAGTCAAAGCGAGCAGCAGCCCTCGTCTCGTACACACCAGACGACTACCGCTATTGCGAAAATGAGAATCACTACTACTTTCGTCTCTTCTCCGACACTTCCGAGCGTGTCGCCGACGAGCTGGCGAGAATGGGCGTTGCAATCGCTTTCAAGGATGAATCTGGTGATCTGAGTTGCCAGCAAGACGGCGTGCTTCTCAGCATTGCTGGCTGCGACGAAGATGATGACTGGTATTTCGACGATCCGGAAAAATTGCCGGATTCCTTGGCAAAGGACATCCTCAAGTACTGCCTCGATGAGGACCTCTGGGAGCTCCTTCAAGAGGACGACGAGTAGCCACGGCAAGTAGACGGCCTCCACCAAGAATTAGGGTGGGGGCCGTCTGCATCCCCAGTCATATGAGGTGCGACAGCTTCGTCAACAGTATGGAGTGCTTGGCTCCGCCCCGACCAGAACTGGGCTGAAGCCAGGACACCGCTTATTCACTTGGTGCCGGAGCCGACAGACAGAACTCCGGATGGCCCCAGGGCTTGCAGGGCGAAAGGGTGCAGGCGCACCAGGTCCTTGTCAGGATCGATCAGAGCCCTGCTTGTTGCCCCAAAGACAATCCGGGTGACTTCAAACTGGGGGAGCGGGGACAGCCATACAGCCGTGGCGCCACTCAACGCATAGTTCAGGGTGAGAGATCGACAAGGGTCTCCCCTACTGAAGGAGCCACCATGGCCAAGACAACCACCCTCACCGCTGCAGACGCCGCCGCCTACGCCCAGCTGGCATGCGTCTACGAACGGGGCCACCTGGCAAATGACCCCGCACAGCGCATCACCTTCAAAACGTGGAAAGAAGACTTCCCTCTCGAATTCCTTGTAAAGCACCTGGCTTCACAGAACCTGAAAACCGAAGAACACTGGGGCGAGAAAGGCCGTGTCCTTCTAGTGGAAGCTAACCATGCAGCGTCGGTCACCCACGCCCTCTTGAGGCTAGACGGGATAGTCCTGCTCTAAAATTCTCACCTAGATACCAACCTCGAGGGGCTCCTGGAACGTACAGGGGCCCCTTTGTCGTGCCCGGAGAATCTGGGGCGGGGACAACACCGTAGCTACGGCACCTTTTCAACGCATGGTTCAGGGTAAGAGATCAACAGGGATCTCCCACCACTGAAGGAGCCACCATGGCCAAGGAAATTACCCTCCGCACCCGCAAGAACCATTCCTCGATCGTT
The DNA here is from genome assembly GCF_046714615.1 of Paeniglutamicibacter sp. NCBI lineage: Bacteria > Bacillati > Actinomycetota > Actinomycetes > Micrococcales > Micrococcaceae > Paeniglutamicibacter > Paeniglutamicibacter sp. The sequence continues at coordinate 36,991 of NZ_JBKKAP010000013.1, read as the reverse complement.
GTCGAGTTCGACCTCGCGGAATGCACGAACTGCAACTTCGTGGTCCCGGCAGAGCTCACCAGCAAGACAGAGATTCACAAGTTCATCGACACCCGACTCGACGAGAATGACGAATGCCTGATCCCCACGTGCGGCATGATCGTCCACTCCCACGAGGAGGATTTCGTTCCAGCGGGACTCACGGCTTTCAGCGTCGAATGCGGTCAAGGAAGCAAGACCGGGCATCTGTCGGAGATCATTGCCGGCACCGGGGCGCCCATCACCACCGACGAAGAGGACGACCGCTACATTTATGTTCCCACCGCGTACGCACGAGGTGTGCTGGACGCAGTGGACGCGCTGTCCCTCACCTACGTGCTCAGCGGATCCAGCATGGACCTGCTCCTTGAGGGGGAGATGGATGCTGCCGTCGCTGCCGCCTACGCGGAGCTGGCCTGTACCTATGAGAAGGGGGCACGAGAAGGCGCGGTGGCGTTCAAGCCAGTCGAGTGGTATCCCCTCGGTCTTCTGGTTCAGCAGCTGGGCGCTCACGGTGTTGAAGTCGAAGAAGAGTATGAGCGTGGGGGCGCAGCACTCCTGGTAGCCGAGAACGACGCTGCACTGGCCACTCGAGTCATCCGCGACCTGGGAGGCATAGTCATCACCCCAAACTAGCGAAAGAGGCATCTGGGGCCCTCAGTTCAACTGGGGGCCCTTTGTGCTGCCCAGGTTATTAGTGGTGTCCTTTTTTCGCGGCTAATCCTGCCGCCAGGAGGAAGCGCACCACCCCCTTGAACAGCCGGTGCCAGAGGGCACAGCAGCCCCGTAGAGCGAGAACCAAGAGGCATGAAAATCCGAGTGGCTTACATGGGTGAAGCGTAGCTCGCGTTCGAGGCCAACCACCTCACGGACGACAAGATCGGCTAAGTCAACGCGCGCTCGTCGCAGTAACCGACCTTTGAAATCGAAGGGCCCCTAGATCTCTAGGGGCCCTTCTTTGCTGCCTGGTTGATTGCTATGTCCTAGGTGAGTCTCGTGCCGATACCAGCACCGGACATCATCTAGACGAACCGCACGGAAATTGAGCCGGGGAGCTCCCTGGAACACTCCAAAGCAGAGGCGAGTGCGAGAAAGTCCTGGGCGATGTCTACGCCCGCCGGAAGTTCGCCATGAAGACACCACCAATCTGCACGGATCACGACCGAGGGATTCCCCTCGGCTGTCGTCTACTCGCTGCAGAGTCCTTCTGACACGGGGTCGCGGTGCACAGCGTTGCCGTCCGCGTCGGCCTCAGTCCAGGCCCGCCCGGCAGCGGTGAACTCATCCTCGAAATTCAACGCGCTGATAGTTGCGTCGATGCGCTTGGCAACTCCTTCATCCATAGCCTCATTATGCTCCGGACTTTGAGCCACCCGCACCAAGAGGCCGTAGTACTGACCACTGATTCATTGTTGAGGGGCTCCCAGTTCGTCATTCGGGGGCCCTTTTGTCATGCCCAGGCAGATGAAGACCGCGCTCATCACGGAGCCCCATGGCATGGACACCAGTATTCCGCCCACCCAGGTCAAAGACCTTTGCCGGCACCCGCACCACAGAGACCCCTCAACCTCATCTAAGCGAGAGATCCACGCGTCGAAAGGTGTCTCCGGCCTTAAAGACCTAAAGGAACCCGCGGTCCCGTTCCAGGCATTTACGATGGCGGTGCCAAGGGCTGGAGGCGAAGCCCGCTTCCAGCCCTTAGCGTGGGGTGAGCTTTTCTAGAACCTTGAGCAGGCCAGCGTGGCCTTGATCTGCTGGGCTGTGAACGAAAGTTCGGCAGCCGTCTCCTCAGCCAGTCCTGCGCCATTGATACCTTCGATTGCCCGGTCGAGGCCGGCGCAGGCCTTCCCTGCCTTACGCGCCTCAATGAACCCGTTGGCCTGGGCCAGTTCACTGCCTATGGCAGCCAACCGGGCAGTCAGGTGCGTGTCCTTGTTGTCCGGCCTGGAGGTGGAAGCGGCGTGGCGCTGTTGCTTCTTGATAGCGGTGCGCAGTTCAGCAACGGCCTCCTCGGCAGCAATGAAGCGCTTCTCCTCAACGTCGTCCAGGAGTCCGTCCAGCACGGCCGGCAGGTCGGACAGGATCCCGGTGACGCCGAGTCCGAGGAGCTCATCCATGTCCTCGTACGGCTGCGCGTTGACGGTCGACCACACCGGTATTCCCTGGGAGGCCACGTCTTGTACGATGCAGGAGGCCGAACCCGGGTGTTCACGCCGGCCGCTTTCAAAGGCCGCGACGCGGGCTGCATAGTCTGTCTGGCACTCGGCGCTGTCACGGGACGCCGTCACCCAGTTCGGCCACAGCCGGATGTAATCGACACCGGCATCGATGAACGCAGTGGCATCGGCCTGGGTAGCGATGAAGCCAAGGGTCTGAAGGTCCGGGTTGAGAGCCTTGAACTCCTGCAGGGCCTGCACGGTCCGCGGGCCGACGATCACCTGACCCGCCATGTCGCGCGCTTCGGTGATGCGGACGATTTCGGCGACTTGGCTTGAGTCCTTGATGTCCAGCAGGAGCCGCACCCCGGTGCCCTTGACCGCTTCCAGGGCCTCTTCGAACGTAGGCACCTGTTCGCCTGCGAACCCGGAGGAAACGTAGCTGCCGGCATCGAGCGTCCTGACCTGCTCCAGGGTGAGGTCCCGGACAGCCCCGGCGCCGTCGGTCGTGCGGTCTACGGTGGCGTCGTGCATGATGACGATGTGGCCATCCTGGGTGGGGCGCAGGTCGATTTCGATGACGTCAACGCCCAGCGCAACCGAGTTCCTGAACGCTGCGACAGTGTTCTCCGGGAAGTCGGGGGAGAGGCCGCGGTGGTTGACGAGCGTGAACTCCCCGTCGGGGTACGGGAACAAGTTCCCGACGGAGCGGTCGGCTTCGTAGGCAGGCGCCGGGGCTGACGCGCCGGCGCGCTCCAGGGCCTGGGCGGGTGCGCCAGTGACGGCCAGGGAAGCAGCGAGCGTGAGGGCAGCTATCGGCAGGGTGAGCGCGGTACGTCGCGCCCGGGAACTGATATGCATTGGAATCCTTCGATGACTGGGGGCGGGGAGGAATCGCTGACTCTGTCAGTCATACGGGCCGCGGTTGGCGCGCCGGAAGAACTGAGATGAACAACGGGGCGCCGGCCGGGTGAACTTTCCGCGGGCGGGAGGTCCGCGCGGCGGGATGTTCAGCCGCTACGACGGGTAAACCTCGAGTTCGACGATCCGGGAGTACTTGTGGTCGTTCGAGTCGTAGGTGACCACCTGCACCTTGTCCGCCTGGTGAGGATCGAACGTCGCTGTGATCCGGCCGGCCTGGTTGCTTTTGACCTCTTTGACAGTCGATTTGACGCCCTCGGAAACCTCCGCCGACCGCCAGCTGCCTAACTCCGGGAACGACCGCCACAGCCCCTCACAAAGCCGTGCTGACCTGTAATGACGTCAATGACTCCAGTCTACCTTCACATGGAGATACAGCACCGGGAACAAGCGAAGGCAACATCGGTAAGGGCGACGTGCGTGAAACAGCTCCCACCCCGTGAAATCGGAGAAATGCTCCCAAAATCTGGAGAATGCTCCTCGTTTGCTCCAAAAATGCTCCTAAAATTTTCGAGCTAGAGGGCCAAAAAACCGCGGAAACTCGGGGTTCTTTATACTTTTTGCTCCTTTGCTCCTAAAAATAAGAGAAAGACCTCCAGGGGGAAACCCCTTGTTCCCGATCGAGGCTATCTATCTGTAGGAAATTTGTGTGCGCCAAAACAGGAGCAACGGGAGCAATTTTTTCGGCATCCGCCCTGTATCCCAGTAACGGCGCGGATCTTGCCCCGTCCACTGGCCCGCAATCGAGGAGCATTTCGGGAGCATTCGAGGAGCAAACCCCGCATTTTTGGGAGCATTCGCTCTTTTTCGGTGGATATTCCCTCTGACGAGGTTGAGAAGCACTTCATCATTCCGATGACGGATCGGTGCCCAACCGATGCACTCAACCCCGATACACCACCACCGATGACGCTGTTCGCCAGGCCGGAGCTGCACTTGCAACCGCCTGCAGCCCTTATCGGGGACCGCAATTTTAGGAAGAACATCCCTCTGTCGATATCAGCGCATGGCATCTATCAGCAGGGGAGAACGATCCACTCCTGCTACCGACCACCGACAGGCAGCAGGAAAAAATCATGACCCAGACACCGTGGAGCACTCACTACGACGCCCTGTACACCCCCCACATCCAGGCCGGCAACTACCCTGCCGATGCTCTCCTGGCACTTTCATGGCGCGACGCATGGGACGGCCGTCGCTTCCCCCTAGCGGACCGTGAAGGAGTTGAAGCCATCATGGACAACCTGGTCAACCAGGGCAAGGACGCCTACTACCGGGTCAGCCCCTTGGTCAATCGTGAATACTCTCGCGGAACCCGCGGGACAGCCGAAGACAGCTTGGGCATCCCCGCACTCTTCCTTGACCTGGACACCACCGACGGGGTGCACAAGCCCTTCAAGGGTGATCAGGTTGAGATGGTGCACCCCACCCGAGAACAGGCCCTAGAGCTCGCCTACGCGATCGCCGAACCCACACTCGTTGTCGCTTCCGGCGGTGGATTGCACGCCTACTACCGCCTCGACAAGCCCCTCGTCATCCCCGTCGTAGACCAGGGCGGGAAAGCTGTCATCGACCGTTCGAGCTACGAACAGCAGCTGCTGCTGCGCTTTGACGCCCACGCAACCGCTGTCGCCCACTCCCGTGGGTACGGGATGGACAAGGGGATTGCCTCCGACACTGCGCGGATCCTTCGCCCGGCCGGCACCGTCAATTTTAAGAATCCAGAGGTGCCGAAGCCGGTGACCATCCTCCGGTACAACCCCGAGGCCCAGTACACGATTGCCCAGATTGAGGAGATGGTCCCCGCGTTGCCCGAGCGTCCGCCGCGCCAGGATCGATTCGCTGCTGACTTCCGGGCCAATCCGGACAGTTCGATGCGGGCGATCAGGAAACGCAACGAATTCTCCCGCCGCTTTGAGGAACGAATTCCGGTGTCTTTCCTGATGGAGCGGTACTGGAACATGGACGCCTTGGGTAACGACGGTTGGGTCTTGCCCGGCTCTGACGGGTGGGTTACAAGCACCACCCCGCACGCCAAAATCATCCACACCAAGAACGGCAAAGTCGAAATGGCCACCGCCTACGGCAACCGCCTCCAGGAAGCGTGGGGCATCTCTGACTACAGGACCGCGATGAGCTCCTGGGACCTTCTCCTGGTCGCGCTCAAGTACGACGAGGCCGCTGCCCAGCTGGTGGCGATGACCTTCACAGAGCCTGACGACGACCTGATCGAAACCATCGAGGTCCTTGCCGACCAGGTAGCCCTCGACGGAGACGACAGCTAACAGCCGCCAGGGGGAGGGACACAACGTAGGTTCCTTCCCCCTTTCCTGCCATGCCCCTTTGGCCGCATGGAACCAGCAAAGACCACCAGAAGAAGGATCACCATGGAAACCACGCACACCGACGAGCAGCTGCTCGAACCTACGGGCACCGAACTTTTGATCCCGACGTCGTTCCCTGAAATGGCTGACCTCGTCGAAGACACCATTATTGAAGGGGCCATCCTGGGGGCCACCCCCAAGTCAGCCCTGCACCACTACGACTTCAAGCCCGTGCCCTACCTTGAGCGTCTCAAGACCAGCGCCAAAATGTCCCAAGACGACTTTGGAATCGGCCAACGCATTGCCCTGCACTTCCGAGAGCAACTCAGCTACGTCAAGATCGGTGGTGGCAACCACGTGTGGTTCGTCTATGACGACTCTCGCGGGGTCTGGATAGAAGATCCAAAAGGCGGATACGCTCGCGATATCGCCCGCAGGGTCATCGCTTCCCTCGAACATGAGCTCGAGCACATTGGTTTCGACGTCCCCCACATCCGCACCTTGAGCGAAAGCTACGATCGGGCCCTTCGTATGCCGGAGGGCGATAACCGCGACAGGTCGGTCAAAACCACCAAAAACGAGCTGGATGCAGCACGCGGTGGGTTGATGTCCGAGCACATGAAGTTCGTCAAGAAATCCAAAGACGGAAAAGTTCACATCGAAGCTGCCCTGGACAACGCTGCAGCACTCCTTCGACGTAACGTCGGAGAGTTCGATAAGGACCCGGAATCCATCAACACTCCTTTAGGTTTGCTGAACTTGCGCACCATGGAGCTGACACCCCCAAACCCGGATAACCTCTGTACCAAAGTCACCAACGTGGGCTACAGGCGCGGTGCATGCCACCAGGATGTCGACGCGATTCTTGGTCGCCTCGATGATGCCGGGCACCCGGGCTTGATGAATTTCATGCAAAGGTTCCTCGGCACCGGGCTGACCGGCTACACGCCAGGCAAGATCTACTATTACCAGGACGGTCTGCCAGACACTGCCAAATCGAGTGTGCTACAAGGATTTACTTACTGCTTAAGTGACGACAGTGTCACCGGATACGCCGTTGTGACAAAGGCCGAAATCTTTGTGGGAAACAACATGAACATCAACTCAGCCAACCTGCACCTCCACGAACTTCGAGGAAAGCGCTATGTTTTCTGCGACGAGGCAAACAAAGCCGGACGACTGGGGGGTATCTTCAAGCAGTACGTTTCTGGTGAACCCATGCAGTCACGCGCCAATTATGGCGATCTCGTGCCTTGGACTCCGTTCTCAACCTTGGCCATGGCCGGCAACGGCATGATCGAAATTCCAACCGACGACGAAGGAGTGGTCCGCCGCTTCCGAGGGTCTTTGCTCACCAAAGCCGTAGAAGTGGTCGACTTCCATCTCCGGAAGCGGCTGAAAGAGCAGGCTCAAATGGAAGCGTTCTTCGCCTGGGCCGTTGAAGGTGCAAATATGTGGCTGCTCGAAGGAGGAGACGAAAATGCTTTGCACGTTACCGATCAGATCATCGAGGAGACGGCCCGGTACGTGGGCGAAGCGGATCCGATGACGAACTTCGTCGAAGACTTCATTGAAATCGTTGATGAGGACCAGCGCGGTAAGTACCTGCCACTGACTGCAGGCGCCTGGGCTGCCTTGTACTCGCAGTGGAGCCAGAAGCAAGGCGGCAAGAAACTGGAAGATAAGGTCCTGCGCCAAGCCATCCGGGCATTGGGTAAGGAGTCTGCAAAAACCAGGCGCCGTTTTGATGGATGGCAGTCCGACGGGCTCCTCATGATGGGACTCAAGCTCAAGAACCCGGACTACTTGTCAGTGGCAAGCCTGGGACACATCAAGCGGGTCAGCAAAGGCGAAGAAGCAGTGGAAAAGCTTGTCTACCTCTCGTTGCCTGAGGAGTCCGATGTCCCCCTGAAAATGGCTGCGTAACTCAAACCACCCCGTGGGAGGGGCACCAGAAGTGCCCCTCCCCTCAATCGAAGGACCCCAGAAATGCTTGAAGCCCAAGATCCCATCACCAAGGAACGGTTCACCCTCCCAGGGTCCCGCTGGTCCGGAACCCGCCTGACCGCCGAGCAAGCCGAAGCGATCGCGCCACAGCTGATTTGCCTCGACTCCAATTGCCAGCTGAAGATTCATTTCAAAACAACCACTCAAGGTGCACCGCTATTCGAGCACAATCTCAAGCCTTACTGCTGGCCCTCGACTGGGAACATTCACGCCGCATACTTCGAGTCATGGGTGTGGGCGGATGTCCTGACCAGGCAGCTGTACGAGCCCTACAAGTGTCGGGCAGCTGCAGTGGTGCCGGCTGGCAACGGAAAACTGACAGCGGTACGTCCAGCTGCCTTGTCGAACGGCTCCTGGGAGCCGGCATACAAGGAGCACCGTTCCGACGCAGCGAAGGGCTTGAACTCCATGTGGTTGGTTCACGCGCGTGATGTCACCCGGGACGGCAAGATCCACGAGGGATGGGTGACCAGCCTGCTGCGTTCATGCCTGAAGGCAACCGACCATACGGTGGCCGTTGGAATTCTGGAGGACGAGTGCGTGTGGTTCATCGGTGATCTCGCACCGGTGACCACCTTGGCTGGGTTTGAAATGCTGCGGATCGCCACCGCCACGGAGAAGATTCCTGTTGACGCCCTGCGGTATTGGGCTCAAGGGATGTCCCACCAGGGTGATGAGCCGATCCCAGCTGCGTTTGTAGCTGGTGTGAAGATATTGGACTCGGTGGCGTTACACAGGATCGGGCTGGTCGAATAAGTGGGGTCCCGGGTGGATGCGTTCACCTGTCATCTGAAATGAGAAGCCCCGGAGCTGATGTTCCGGGGCTTCTGGGTTGGCTGCGACTAGCACCTCAGGGGTTAGGGGGTGGACCCTTTGCCTGCATTGAGGGCCTGTGCGTGCGCGACGATGCTGGGTGCGGTGAAGAGACGGTGGAATGCTTCGTCGAGTACCCTGGCGCCGTCCAACACCTGGAGCGTGGTCAGATCCGCATCTTCGTGCGTTCCGATGTTCCCTAGCCATTTAATTGCGAAGAACAAGTCTGCAAGGTGGGGACGGGTGGGGTCGGCGTCTACCCACTCTTTAATGCGCTCATGTGCGGAACGAAATTTCCCGTTCGGTAGGGTTGCCGCGATGTTCTGGGTGGTGAGAAAGACTTCGACTGTGGCGCGCAGTGCTGTTGCCGCCAGACCAGGATCCGTGAAAAGTACGCGGGATGCGCGCAATATGGCGCCTTTGACCTGATCCGGAGCGGTTTTGGGAGCTGGCATCATCAGTAGGGGCGGATGAAAATGCTTGACGGTGTAGTACGAGGAGTAGTAGTTTTGCCGTTCTTCGCTCCATGACTTATCGGACTCGGCCACGTGGTAGTCCCCAGTGCCATGCACGGCCTGCTTGCATTCAGGATTTTCACAATGGCCCAGAATGATGAACGTGCCAGTAATCCATTCCGGGTCCATATGCTCTTGTTCCTCGTCTGACATGTGGCGTGGATTCTCAGATGGTGACGAGAATCTGACGTGTCCAGTCTGGCATTTGGGGCATTCGGGTCGAGGCCACGGCTGACCTGATTCGATGGTTTGGGCAAGGGCGAAGAGTGCGGGGTCCACTGACATGCGTCAATCGTACTTGGGTGTGCCTCATAGTCAGGACGTTGGAATTACTGCGCTCAAGATCAATACGGAATGCAGGGCCATGGCCGAACGGTAGGTCAGGGCGAGCTTGTCGTAGCGCGTGGCCAGGGACATCCACTGCCTCACGGCATTGAGGCTGCATTCGACGACGTCGCGCCGTTTGTACGCTTCCCTGTTGTAGGCCACCGTCCACTCAAGACGCTGTCCTCATCGCCGCTCCGGCCGCCATCCAAACGAGGGACAACAACCTTTGCACAGCCCACGCAGCCTCCTACGCATGGACCTCTCTGTATATGAGAAGCCCATCGACAGGGGAGCACACCATGCTAGAAGCCCGAAGCCGCACCAACACAACCCGCATCGCCATCCTCCCGGGATCCGCCTGGGACGGTGAACTGCTTACCGACGTCATGGCACGCCAGATCGCCGAGAAGCTCACCTGCATGGACGACAACTGCACCGCACCCCTTCAGTTCGTCCGAGCCAGTGCGGTGGCACGCGCCTACTTCCAGCACCGCGCCCACACCGCCCCGGGCTGCACCGCCGGCACCGGCGAAGGCGCCTGGCACCTATGGGCCAAGCTGGATGTTTTTGATGATGCGTACGCGCACGAGCACTCCATTCCCGGGGCTCGCGTTGACGCGGTCATCCAGCGCGTCGGCAAGAAGAACAAGCTCATCGCCATCGAAGCGCAGTACTCGCAGATTGACCCACGCATCGTCCAACGCCGTCACGCCGCCCATAGGGGCGCCGGAATCGTCGGGACCCTCTGGTTGATCCCTGCCGAACACCTCGACGCCCGCGGCATCATCTCCAAAGCATGGGTCGTAGACCTCCTGGAAGCCTGCCTGACGACCCCCGCAGCACCTCAGGGAACTTCCTCATATGGGTGCACGGTAGGCCTCCTGGATGACAACGGGGCCAGCTTCATCGACACCGTGGAGATTGTCGACGAGAACGGCCGCCGGTACGCCCGTGTCACCAACACCAGCGACCACATCCCGCTGGCGGCGGTGCGCTGGTGGGCCCAAGGCGCCAACCGTTCAGCCGTCGTCCCAGAACCTCTTATTGCAGGGGTGCGGTCCTTGGACGCGGCACCCACCCGCCGAATCAAGCGGTTCGATCCCCGCAAACAGCTCTTCAAAAACCACTCAGCTTCATAGAAGGAAAAAACATGAACCATTACCAGCCCTCATCCCTCTCATCCACCAACCCCTTCGATGCCGGCTGCGACCTGGCAGTCAGCGTCGTCATCGCCGAGCATTTCGACCATCTGCCGTGGCTTGAGGGGCTCGGCTTCTGGTGAATGAAGGACACCAACATTCCTGGCCGGTCTGCGTCTGGATGTTCATCAGGAGCCCCACCCAAGACCCCCGTTACAGGACAGCAACGTTGGTCCCGCATCACCCCTTATTGTCCGCATGGTCATCCGTGAGTGGCTCATCAATTTCGGTGGCTTCCACCACCAAGTCCTCAGGAGGACCCTTTGAAAAACCCCACCGCACCAACAAAGTCCAACCGTCGCCGCGTCACCGAAATCGTCGCAGCCACCTCCCTCGGCGCCACGCTGCTCTTCGGAGGCAGCACCTTAGGCGGTTGGACCGAAACCGAGACGATCGCCACCCCAGCAACTCAAATTGCTGCCGGCGAACTCGCTCTCAACATGGCATCCGAACTATGGCTGTACAACGGCGCCGTTATCACCGAAGCGGACTTGGCCAGCACACCGCTGGTCCCGGGTGACGTCTTGTCCTACCACGGGTACGCGCAGATTGGCATCAGCGGAGACCTGCACGCCACCTTGGCCTTCAGCACCGCAGCCACCGGCACACTGGCTTCCTCGGCCATCGCCGACATCGAGTGGTCCGTGGCAGGCGACCCGACAGCGAAGACTGTGACTCGGGCTAATGACGGCGCTCAGGTTCCGGTGTCCTGGTCGCTGACCATGGCCCCTGTGGGAGATCCGGCCTATGCGAACGGAAACGAAGGGGAGCGGCAGACCCTCGTGCTGGACGACATCCGCGTCGAACTGATTCAGGTTGCCAAGTAACACCCGCTGATGAAGGGGGCTGACGCAGCATCGGCCCCCTCATCCCCTAGAAGGAACCTCATGAGACGCATTTCCAAGATCTTGTACACACTCATCATGACCGCCCTCATTGTCGTGATACTGGCCGCCGCACTCATTCCCAGGGTCCTGGGGCTCGTTCCGTTGACCCTCGTGTCGGGGTCCATGGAAGGCAAATACAGCACCGGCGACCTCCTCGTGGTGAACCCGTTGGAAGACGCTGAAAAAGAGACCCTGCATGTGGGCGATGTGGTGAGTTTCTACCCGACACCCAATGACATTTCGAACCTCACTAGCCACCGGATAATTGACGTGACGACCACCGGAGACGACATTCTCTACACCACCAAAGGGGATGCCACCGATTCCGCTGACAAGCCTATTAAACCGGTGCAGGTAGCAGGCAAGGTTCTCTATCACGTGCCGTTCGCCGGCTATGCCGTTCAGGCTACAGATGATCTGGACCGGACACTGGTTTCCCAAGTCATAGGCGTCGGATTGATTGCTTTTGCGGCCTTCTCAACGTGCTCCGCGTTCTTCCGCAGAAAGAAGGGCGGGGCTGAAGTAGACACCGATGCCCCGGACGCTGAAGTAAACGCAATGTCGCCCAGCGAGTAGCTACTACAGGCAGGCCTTAGTCCATCCCAACGTCAGGGCCTGCCCTTAATTTGTTCGCGGGACGACAATGTACGTCTTGGATGGAACGGCCCTTTTTCGACGCATGAGTATGGATATGCCGGCACTTGCTGGCGCTCACCAGGAGGAAGAACCCCATGAGCCAGACACCACGCGTCAAGAACCTCGCAGGAGCCGCTTTCTTCGGTTTCATTGGCGTTAGCATGCTCTTCGGAGCCACCACCCTCGGCGGATGGAGCGAAACCCGCAACATCGTCCAAACCCCCACGACCATTACTACCGGCGAACCAACCTACGAACCCTGAACCTGGCACGCACGCCCATCTTCGACCTGACGCAGCTCGATACGCAGACCAGCCTGGAATACCTGGACCTCACCGGCACCCGGATCCACAACCTGAACCACTCAAGAATGTTGCGGCACTGCGGGCTTTGAAGATCTCGAAAGCCGACGTTGCCGACGTCACCGCACTGGCCGCCATGAAACGGATGTCGTGGGTCGAAGCCGTGAACACCTCGGTCCTCGACTGGAGCCCAGTGTCGCACATCCAGACTGTCCACATCTGGCAGAACCGGTAGGACGCAGTCGCATTCACCGAAGACATTGCCTAGCCCACTCATTGTCCGCATGGAGAACCAATAACAGCAGAGGAAGAACCACTGCACCCACCAAATAAGGAGAACATCATGAGTATCGAGATCCAAAAAGCACTGGCCGCCGTTGACACCGCTGAAACAACACTCCGCGAAGCCGTTCAAGCCGCCCGGAAGGCCGGGACCACCTGGGAAGCCATCGGAGCCCTCTTCGGTGTTTCTGGGGGCTCAGCGCACCACAGGTTCGGGCTATCCAAGGGCGCCGCCACTGTTGAAGAGTCACGTCAGATCCGCAACCAAGCCGCACGCATAGCCCGGAAGAGCACCCTCGCCTACAAGGCGGCAGGAAGTGAACGCGACCTGGGGCTCACCGCCGCAGCAGCAGCCAAAGCACTCAACCTTGATGCACGCACCGTCAAAAACATGGGCCCTTCGGCGCGCGACCAGGTAGCAGCCCTCGGCGTGATGATGCCTTCAGGGCGATTCGCGGTCAGGTACTTCCTCAAGTAGCAGGCCGCGCTCAAGCCCTTGGCCTTCGGGTCGGGGGCTTTTGTGTGCCTCAGGGGGTTGCAACTCCGCTTAAGGACTCCGCTTTTGCGCCACCACATCCAACGGCATCCAGTGTCGACCATCAGGCGGGACTGCAACTTCACTTTTCACCTGGCGTTTCCGCCGCATAGTACAGGGCAGACGGGAAACCGCCGCCGGCAACCGCCATTGGCTGCCGGTCAACCACCACCAGGAGGAACCATGTGCAGACCAAAATCCGCCCGACACCCCGAGGGGCTCCGATGCACCGGGGACCATTGCAGCAAGCACGTGCGGGCGCAGACATACACCGAAGTCGTCCTCGACGCGTCCATCGAGAACTATGCCAACACCATCCATGAACCGGCAGAAAAAGTTGTTGACGAGGCCGGTAACCCGACCATCTCACCCACGCTGCTTCAGCGAATCTGGCAAGCAGCCATCGAAACCCACAAGAAGGTCATCCGTTTTCGTGAAAAGCGCGCAGCAGTACGAGCTGAACGGCGAACCAAAGCCGCCGACCAGATCGCCCAGATCAAAGACCGTGAAGAGAAAGCAGCAGCAGAAGCCAAGGAGAAGGAGCTGCAAGAGGCCTACCGTCTCTTGGATGAAGCTTCCGACCACTTGAGATCCGCTCAGCTGGATGAGCTGGAGCTCAAAAACACCGACTGGCCAGGCGCCGTTGAACGCCGGAAGCAGCTGATCAAGCACGCTCAGCAAGCCTGCACGCAAGCCTCGGCAGAACGCAACAAGATCAAGGTCAGTGGAGTCACCCAGGGTGGCATGTCAATGTCAGCAGTCAAGCGATACCAAGCAGCACAACGCACCGAGGAAGCTGCCCTCGAGTACCTCTCCCACTTGGAAGGATCCGTTGATCGAGCACCCACAGAAAAAGATGGCCGACGAAATGTCATCGCGGCCCGCGTCGCATGGGACAAGGCCGAAGCGGCCGTCATCGCCGCCGAAGCCTCATAACCCAACAACCAGCAACACCAACAAACCCAACCAACCCAAACAGCACCAACCGAAAGAAGATCATCATGACCACCTCACCATTCACCCTCATCCGCCGCGAAGCTCTCGAGGCCCGCCTGCTTGACCGCGCCCGAGACAGGGCCGCGTACGAGCACGCTGCCAACCGTCTGGGCTTTGACCCCATCCCGGACGAAGGGCTCCCGCTGTTCAGCGTCGAGATGGAAAAACTTATTGAAGCTCGCGCTGACGAAATCGGTGGCAGTGAAGGCGCCACCTTGTGCGCAGCAGTTTGCTTCTCTGCGGTCCGTCGAGACGAGCTCTTCGCGGAGATGCTTGACGGCGTTCGTGAGATCGACTGGAACCGAGCCAAGCCGCGGAAGGAACGCATCAAGATCTTGAGTGCCCTCGCCCCGGCCTGGCTTGCCAAGGAGGTGGCACTGATGAGCTGAGACTCCTAAAACCCGGACACCAATCCAAAGCAATCCCAACAGCCCCCACTTGAGCTTCAGGTGGGGGCTGTTCTGTGCCTGGGACAGGGACAGCAATTTTACCGGCCACCAATACGGATGGTCCGCATGGCTATCAATACAAGCAACAACCGGCACCACCAAAAGGAAACAATCATGAGCACAGCAGCCAGCCGCCGCGAAACTTTCAAGGACTTTCAGGAATCGATCACTCACCTTCCGCTCGACGACATCATGGACGACCTCGCACTGATCGAGCACGAAGACTTCAGCCTCATCCGCACCCTCACCCAATTGTTGTACCTCAACGACATCCGCGAACGCTTCCCCGCCGTGTTCGAAGCTGCCGGAGATCTCATTGACAACCACCTGGAAGACACGTCCGAAGGCATGGATTTGATCGACGCGCTTTTCATCATCCACAGCGACCCCAGCTGAACAGGCACCGGGGGAGCCAGCAAAGGCCGGCTCCCCGCCTGTGCCGTGCAAGCAGTAACCAAGACCACGAACACCACTTCAAGGAGAACCCCATGAGCCAGGAAACTGCATTCAACCCCAACCAACCCACTTACCTTCGCAAAGAACCGGGGGTCTTCGAATCCCTCATCACTTGGTTTGCAGGCCTTCTGGTCGCACCCTTCGTCCTCTTGGCGATGGATTCGGCAGGCGCCGTTCGCAGGCGCGCCCAAGCCGGCGAAGATGACGGCCCCACGGGCGGGATCCGCTCGCTCGCAGTTGTCACCTTCCCTATCCTGCTTGCCGCCGTCGCAGCATTTTCTGGTGTCTCACCTCTCGTTGTGCTGGTGCCTGGCCTCCTGATCTTGCTGGGAACCGTCAAGCGCGCTCCAGCGAGGATCCTCGTACCCTACCCGGTGCTGGACATTTTCAAAGACACCAGGAACTTGCCGATAGCCCTAAAGATCTTCACCGGTATCGCACTGCTAGCCACCCTGGTTGCTTCGCTTCCGAGCTTTGATAACCACACCATGGTTGGTCTCGGATTCCTTGCCGGCTACCCGGCCGCGATCATCCTGGGCAGGCGTCGCATCGCTTCCAAGCAACAGCGTGACGGTGAGCGCCAGGAACTCACCCGACTGGTGGGCATTTCACTGCAATGCACGTCCGAAGCCCAGGCTGCAGAGCTTGGTGTCTACTCCACAGGGGATCCTCTTGATGACTCCTACCGTGTCCGCACAGGTGAATTGCCGCTGGCGCTGATCGGCCGACTCGACGCTCTGGAAGAGAACCTCTCCAAGCACGCTCCCCACTTTGAAGTTGAATCAGCCTCGGCAGCCGGCATCGTCCTGCGACCAGTGTCTGAAGAAACTCGCGAGCGTCGTGCCTTTCTTGCAGCTTCAGGCGGCCTCCTTGCCGGCGACACAGAGCTGGTCCAGGACGTTCAGACAACCAAAACCACCGACCAAGACTGGGACTTCTAAAACCCGCCAAGGGGGCCGGCACCTGTCGGCCCCCCATCCATTCCAACCTTCTGAAAAGGAAACATCATGGCTTACATCGTTGAAATCCCCTCAACCTACAACGACACCCTTCTCGGGAGGCACGACCTCGTCAAACGCCTCCGCAAACACCTCAGCAAGCGACCCGAAGCAGATGGCGCGGTCCGCCTCTGGAACATCGAACAGATCTCCACCGTTGACGGCCGCACCTCAGCAATCCTCGTCGAGGGCATCCCGCACACCCGCCCCAACCAGCGCTTGCTGACCATCCAGGAAGGGGCCCGCATCACTGCCAGCCAACTGCTTGACGTCGAAGCCTTGCAGCGGAAAGAAGGCAGAACCCTTGTCGAGGTGAACCTGGCATCCCAAAAGTTTGTCACCGCTGAGATTGCCCCCGCGGTCTTCGACGTCCGCAACCGAATTGCCCGCGCGCTCAACGTCAAACCTTTCGACATCGATGTGACCGCCACCTGGCATCCTGAATTCGGAATCGATGGAATCTACATTCAACGCCTCCCGTACTACCCCGAAGAAAAGCTTCAAGGCCTTCTGACTGAAGCCCTCATTCAGGTTGGTGGAACCAGACATTGGGATATGGCTGTTTCTCAGGCGCGTGGTGCAGCAAAAATGCTCCACCGGCTCCCAGACAGCCTGGCCAAGACGCTCTCTTTGGCAGAAACTTTCCCGGATGGTGTGATCCCGCTCGACTGGAAGCGGCTGCCGCTAGGTGTCGGCCCGCAAGGGACACCAATCTGTCAGGACCTCACGGCAACACCACACGGCCTGGTTGCCGGCCCGACCGGTTCAGGTAAGACGATTGCCTTGATCGCCTTGTGCTCCAGTGCCCTACTGCGAGGCCACAGCTTGGTCATGCTGGACCCCACAAAGGGTGGGCTGGACTTCCTCCCCTTGAAGCCGTTCTGCCTGGGCTGGGCCACCACTCTTGAGGGGGCCGCCGACGCTATTCAGCAGATGTATGTCGAGGTTTCCCGGCGCAAGAAGGTTCTCTCGCACTTGCGAGCCCCCAACTGGCAGAGTGCTTCGCCTGAGGACCAGAAGAAATACAACCTGGTCCCCATCACGATCCTCATCGACGAGTTCGGGTCCCTCGCCTTGGAGATCCCCATCCCCAAGAGTTTGCCGAAGGATGACCCGATCGTTGAAGAGCTGCAGGCGCAGAACGCTGCGAAAGCAATGATCAAGACTTACGCCGGCAAGATTGCTCGTGAAGCCCGATTTGCCGGTGTCTTCCTTCAGGTTGCCTTGCAGCGGCCAGATGCAGCGATCATGGGTTCGGGGGAGTTCCGCAGCAACCTGGGGATGCGCACCCAGCTGGTTTCACCGGTTGGCTTTCCGGACAACACCACGCTGGGGATGCTCTTCGACTCCGAAATGATCGAATCCGCACGGGAGCGTATGTCTACGCTGGCTGACGGGTCTCACGGATTGGCAATTGTCGCCGGTGAAGGCGGCCGCGCCCAAGGGGTGAAGGTGCCTTACAGTGATCCGGCGGAGGTCGAAGCCATGCTGCGATCTCGAGGCGTTCCCTTCGTGACAAGCCCTTTGAAGCTCAAAGAAGGCACTGAGACTGTCACGGTCGAAGAGCTGCCGCAGTGGTGGCAGGAAATAGCAAAAGACACGCCACGCAAGCCCGTTCCGGACACGGCGCCCGAGCCGACCGGGGTAGCGCCTGAGCCGGCAGCACCTGAGCCGGCATGGGCCGCGGCACCCGAACCGGCCTGGGGCAAGCAACCGGCCAAGGACTTGATCTGGTGACAGTTAAGCGGGACCGAAGACCCCGTGAGTGATCGAAAGCAGCCCCCAGTTGAGCGTCAGGTGGGGGCTGTTCTGTGCCCAGAGGGTGGGGGACAGCATCTTTGCTCCATCGTGAATGCGTCTTGCATGCATGGACATAGGAAGGACGTACCCGCCACCAGCATTGGAGAACCCTTGTTCGCACGAAAAATCACACCCCTCGCACTCGCCTTAGCTTTAGCCCTGGCAGCACCAGCAGCCGCCGTTGCGCCGCAGTTGGACCGCCTCGCCTACACCACTTCGATCGTCACCACCCCGGTCGTCACGGCAGCGGCGACCGCAAATTCGGCCCACACCCGGCCCATTGTCCTCAAGCCTGTCGTGGTACCTGCCGGCAACATCCAAATGGGACGCATCATGCTTACCTCCACCCCTAAACCAAAACCAAAGCCGGTTCCGAAGCTCACAGCTCCGCCGGTTGTGCATTACAGCGTCACCGCCCGTGGCCAACAAGGCCACACCCGAACGGTGCCGTCGCCCGCCTCTACCTCGAAGGTCCAACATGCTGCGAACCCGGAAGTAACAATGGCTGGCACAACCGCTGGGCAGCAGATCGTCGCCACGGCCAAGCAATATCTTGGCGTCCCCTATGTGTGGGGTGGCACCAACCCTGCTGTCGGTCTGGACTGCTCCGGCTTGGTACAGATGGTGCTTGCCCGCCAGGGGGTCACCATGCCGCGGGTTGCCCGTGACCAGGCCAAGGTCGGCACCGAAATTTCTTCGCTGTCCAAGGCTCAGCCGGGGGATCTTTTGGGGATGCGCAACGGTTCCCACATTGCCATCTACCTGGGGAACAACAAGATCTTGCATGCTCCCCGGCCTGGATCGAACGTGTCCATCAGGGCCCTGTACTCCACCGATGTCATCGATACCATCCGCCGCCTCTCCTAACCGGTTTCCTGGCCAAAATCCCCCTCCACCTTGACTCACGAAGGAATCATCATGCGCAGCTCAGACACTACTTACGCCGTCCGCCACCTGCATGGAGGACCCATCAGCCTGGTCTTTCTGGAAGCCGGCGGCACCGACTCCGCCCGCAAAGACACGGCGCTGCTGTACGCCTCCCACGCGACCTCAATTCACCCCGATGACTTGGAAGTCATTGGCACCATCCAGTGGCCCCACAACCGCTCCACTGGCCCGTGCGGCCGTGATGAAGCATCCATCAGGACCTTCCTCGACAAGTCCCTGACCACCACCCCATAGGACACCACAAAATGCCAAGCCAACGGACTTATCCGGCAGTTTCCAGCCGCCGATAATCGTTGTGCGCATGGAGTAGGTCATGAGGTCCTTCCTACCTCGGTGTGTGGTTCGAAACGGTCTGTCATCCTTCCGGTGGCAGGCCGTTTCTTTTGCACTGATGGGGACGCAAGTTAGCGGGAGCACATTGCTCGCATGGTCTTGGATGAATCACTCCACACAAAAACACCCAAGGGAATCCCCATGAAAAAGTTGATCGCATCCATCGCTGGAGTCCTCATGCTCGGTGTCAGCCTCACCGCCTGCACTACCGCCGAACCGGCACCGGAAACCAACAACCACCACCCCGTCTACAAAACGATTTTCCACCCGGCCCCCACCGTCACCTTCGACTTGGAAACTCAGACGCTCACCGTTACCGATCGCTTCGGGACAGCTCCAATCCCCGCCATCCCTGCCAGCGGGGGATGGCCCGCCACCGCTGCAGGAACCGTAGCCCATGAGCATGTGAGGACTGCCTGGTGCAGAAGCAAGGCGATTAACCTTGGATTCGATGTGGACGGCCGCCCCGCTTTTGCCGGTCTTGACTGCGACGACCCCGAAAAGGCTTCTGTGGCAGCCCTGATCTCGGTTTCGGAAGATCACCTCCGGTGGCTCAATGACAGGGCGGGGGAGCTGCGCTACACGTACGTCGACGAAGCTCCAAAGGGTGGTGAATAACAGTGGGGCTCGCCACGAAGCCGGCGTCATTCGCCGCGATGCTTGCCCTGGCTGGCCTTCTGCTCACGGGCTGCTCTCCCTCGGCGCCGGCAGCAAATCCAACACCATCCACTCCAGCTGCCGCTGCAAACGCCACACCGGTAGAGGTCGAGAACAAATCCCAGGTGGCTGAAGAGGCGAAAACAACGGCAAGGGCAACGCCCGTACCGAAATCAACGCCGATACCGGACAAACCAAAGGCTCCGGACGTTTTGGTCAACACGGAAAGCAATACCATGACCGTGGCCGTCCCTGATGGACCGGTCACCTTCACTGTCGAACCGGCCGGCAAGGGGTGGCCCGCCACCGCCAAAGGTGTTATTGGTGCCTCCATCGAGACTGACAATTGCCAGAGCAGATGGGCCATCGACCTGGGCTTCAAGTTGGGCGGTCGTCCTGCCGCTGCTGGTCTTGGGTGCGAAGACGCTGCGGGCACCTCGCAGATTGCGTTGATTTCTATCCCGGTCGACCTCTTCCTAGAGCTGCGTGCCGCCGAGCCTGATCTCGCCGAAGGCGAGCGGCCATGAAGATGACCCACAAAAAACCAGCGTCCTTTACCGCAGTGCTTGTCCTGACCGGCCTGCTGCTTGTCGGTTGCTCGGCACAGACAGCTGATCCTGCCCCGGTTGCACCAGAGCCGATAGAGGCGCCAGAAACACCGGTGGCCAGTGTGCGGCCCGAACCCACCGTCACCATCGACCTCGCAACGGGAATGCTCTCAGCGCCCACCTATGGGGGAGCCACCAACATCCCTGTCAACCGCGTCAGCGAAGGCTGGCCGGACGACAGCCAAGGTTCAGTTCTCGGCTGGGTAAACACCACCCTGTGCGCAAGCTCGTGGGCCCTAGTCTTCGACTTCAACATCGGCGACCGTCCTGCCGCGGTGGGCTACGGCTGCGTGGACCCCACCGGCCAATCCGACCTCGCGTTAATTTCGATCCCGCACGAAGACCTGGCCGAACTCCGGCTTGGCCAACGCCCCGCAGAACAAGAAAGTGAATGACCATGAGACCCCCTAGAAGCCTGGCGTCCTTAGCCGCAACGATCGCCCTGACCGGCCTCCTGCTGGCCGGCTGCTCAGCACCACCCGCTGATCCTGCCCCAGTTGCCTCGACCGCGGCCACCCAAACCAGTGCAGCACCCACCGCCGTCACCACTGCAGTACTCACCCCCAACGAAGTCCTGCGCACCCTCCCATGGGCCACCACGTACGAGGTCTACGGCAAGGCAGCCCCGGCTGACCCTGGAACGCCGTTTGCCGGGCTGGTCGCTTCGCTGCCCCAAGGGGCGGGCTATGTCATCGCCTACGCCGCACCCGGCAAGAAAGCCTTCGCCCTGATCGGACCGGAGCAGCTCAGCGACAAGACTGCACTACCTGTGGTGAACAAACGTGCCGGGTGGGTCCAAGTGCTCATCCCCGGACGCCGCAACCTGCCCAGCAGCGGCGAGCCCGTTAATGGCGCCACCGCCTGGCTGGAGGAAGCCGATGTGACGCTGACCGATCAGCCGGAAGAAGTTGTACTCGATCTTTCTGAAGGCACCGTCACCTTGCTCAGCGGGAAGAAGACGGTGGACTCCTACTCCATCCTCATGGACGGCAAAGACCTCACCGCCCGCGGGGTCAGAGGGTATGCAGTGTCTTCTTACTGGAATGAAGCCCAGAAAGCTTGCTCGAGTGAGAAACTACTGGCCGTGAGTGTCCAAAGCGATGTTTATGATGCTTTCGCCGACGGGGTCAGCATTCAGGCGATCCATGGGTGGTCCAAGGAATGCAGGGCCGTTTCGAGTCAAACCGCCCGATCTAGCGGATGCATCAACCTCTCCGATGCCGCCATGAAGAAGTTGTTGGCCCGCATCAAGCCAGGCACACCCATCACCTTCAACAGCTAGCGGTTGAGGGACTGCAACTTTGCCGGTGCAACAGCACTGCACTTGTCCGCATGGCTATGAGTGCAACAACATCCGCCACCGAAAGCAGGCCATCATGAAGCTCACCAGGAAATCCACCTTCCTCCTCACCGTCGCCCTCCTCGCCGGAGTCACTGCCCCCGCCGTCATCTACGCCGGTGCTGCCAACGGTGCGGTTCAAGGTAGTGGGGCCACCAAGGCGGTCAGCGGCTCCGGAACGATCCTCACCGCCGGCACCACTGGCAAACCCGGTCCGCTCACCGCAGCGGACCTGAGCCCAAGCCGGGCCAACCCACGCAACGGCGAAGGCCCCGGATTCAACGGCACTGGCGAAAAGTGGTGGGGCTACGCACGCAGCTACACACCGGTCCTCGACTTCGCCCGCGAAGCCATCCACAACCCCAAGACCAACACGACAAAGGAAATCCCCTACATCTTCAATGGCACGTACGAAGTGCAAGCCCTGGGCATCCACGCACTGCCGAAAGACGTCTCACATGAGTGGTTTGTCGACGGTTCCCGCCAAGGTTCCGCCGCACGGGGGATCCCGGACAGCATACGCGTGAAATCCGGGGGCGCCACCAAGCAGGTCCAGCTGAAAGTGACCTACATGATGGGCGGCCAGCAGATCACAACTGTTACCCAGCCGTTCGCCGTTCCCCCAACCAAATAACCCCCTCCATCAAACACATGAGTGCCCACACTGGCGCCCATGAACCACAACAAAAAGGAAATATCACCATGAAAAAGTCCCCTTTTCCCCGCCTGTCCGTAGCCGTCCTGGCCGCAGGCCTCCTCCTGTCCATCACCCCGGTCGTCCATGCAGCCCCGGTGGACACCATGACAGTAGAGGCGCCACAAGCCGTATCGGCCATAGCGACGCTTCATCCCGTGCTGCCCGGCGATCTCTTCGCCTACGTCTCGCTGAGCGAATGGCCAGACGGAAATTACAGGATCAAGGACACTGGAATCTCCGAAGATTGGAACGGACCGACCGGAGAACGTGCAGTCATGGTGGAGCTGACCGGCACCGCACGGACAATCACGGCCTTCAAAACTATCGATAGGAGCGGGAACACCCAGGACGCCGGCCCGAATCTTCAGATCAACACGGTCATCATCCCGGCATACCGCGACATGCCCAAGCCAGTACGCGACGATCGAATCACCATTCCTCCGCTGAAGCTGAAAGTGGAGAAGAAGGAGGGGGAAGACCCCACGTGGTACTTCACTTTCAATGAGGGCTCCATTTCCTCCACCATCCCCAATGCCGTCCTGAAGTCAGTAGCTTCCGTGGTGAACGGCGAACCTACAGGGTCCATCAGTGACGGCAGGTACAAATGCGACGCGGACGTTGCAGGAAAGCTAATTCAGCTTCGCGCAATTTTCTACGACGAATCAACGCGGAACTCGTATTTCGCCGATTCCAATGGATTGGTGTGCCCCGAGAAAGCGATTCCCAGCGCTCAGCTGGAGATCCAGCCCACCACCCTGGCGGAACGCACGATCAGGCCCGGGTCTGTAGCCTCCTTCCAGATCACCACCCTGAAGGGAAATGATGCCGCTCCCGATGTCGTGTGGCGCGTTGACGGGCAGGAAGTCAAGGGGGAAAGCGGCCAGTCATTCAAGACGCCACTGCTCTTCAAGACGCTCGAAGTGAGCGTCACCGTGACCAACGGCGTGACTCCCGTAACCAAAACGCTCTCGTGGTCAGCCTCAAAGCGCAGCTTCGCCATCAGCTTGTATGGCCAGAAGGTCAATGGCCTCCACGCTTACGAGGCCTTTGCCAAGTCGGCGCGGAATGGTGAAACGTGGCTAGCTGCCGGCACAACGCTTTCCTACGACGCCCCGACCACTTTCACTGAGAATTGGGCCGACCCATCGGTCACGCATAAGGCCTCGGATTCCAAGATCACTTACCAGTGGTACCGCAACGCAAAGAAAATCGCAGGGGCTACGACGCTCTCATACACGCTCGCTGCAGGTGACAAGGAAACCGCAATCCAACTTCGGATGACAGCTGAACGCGAAGGCTTCGTCACCCAGGTGTCCACCAGCGCCGACCTTGTGGGCGCTCTGTTGCCCGACATGGTTGGAGACAAGCCGGCACGGGAGCGCAGGCTGCCGCTGCTTAGCCAGGATCAGGACACCTTCCCTGATGGCCTCGTCAGCTCGCTCCGCTTCCACTGCGAGCCGGGCCAGGGGATCTACACCAGCTGGCTCCAATGGGCCGTATCGGGCATCGAGTCACCAATCTTTGCTCGACGCGCTAACTACAATTTCTTCGGCGATGTGAAGCCAGGTGCAGAAGATGCAGGTGAAGGCTGCGAGGTCGCCGAGCCTGAGCTGGGGAAACCAGTTAAGCGTGTAGATCCTGAGCCTACATTCAAGCCAAAGCCGACGCCGAAGACCCCTCAGGTGATGAGCACACTCTCCGCGAACCAACTGCTGGCCCTCAGCGCCAGCAAATAGCCCCCCCCTCGAAAGCCGCCGGATCATCCACGGTTCGGCGGCTTTCCCATGCCTTGCACCTTCCGGGAGGCAGGGGGCTACGCTGCCCGGGGGCACCGCTCAAACGCAGATCCAAGCACTGGGCGAATAGCCAACCGGAAGGACCCTCGAATCGAAACGGTTCGGGGGCGGCAGCCACCGGGGCCCAGGACGTCTTGGGGTGGCGCGACCCCAGGGAACTCATTACCCATGACGCGCGGGAAGCCCTCGAGGGGCTCATTGTCCGCGGCACAGCACAGGACTGGAGCTCGAAGCATCTGCCCTTGAAGCATACGGAAACCATTCGCCGCGAACTCGACCACGGGCACATCGACCGCCGGACCATTCGCGGTTACCTGTTGGGGCGCAGGGACGTGACCGAGGATGGGGCGAAACGCATCATGGCGCTCACCAAGGCGATTCCTTTCCTGCGCTAACCACCGGCGAGGCTAGGCGCCGGCGGGCAACTGATGTTGCTGTCTGGCGCTAGGCTTTCTTCTTGGCGGCTTGCAGCGCCTTCGCCTGGGCCACCTTCAGTGCGCTAGCTTTGACTTGCTTGGTGAGCTTGGATTTCGCCTTGGCGCGGGCCTGGCTCTTCACCGTGGCGGTGATTGCCTGCTTGGCCTTGTTGCTGGCTTGGATCTCTGCAGCGGTTCGCGCGGCCTTGGTGGCTGCACTTTGAGCCGATTTCCCCGCAGCCGAAGTTGCTGCTGCAGCTGCGGCTTTGTTCGCCGCTGCCTGTGAAATCATGCTCGTGGCTGACTTCGTGGCCGAAGCGGTCCGCTTGGCGTTGCTCACCGTTGCTTTCCTGACCATGGTGGTCTTGTGCGTTGCCTTCACCGAGTGCGATGCGGTGGCCTTGTACGTCTTTCCCTTGTACCTGTAGGAGGCCGTGGCTGTCGCCTTGTGCGTCGCAGATCCCGTGTACGAGGCGGACTTCGACGCGGTGTGTTTCCCGGTCTTAGAAGCGCTCTTGGTGGCGGTCGCCTTGAAGGTCTGCTTGACGATCTGGGTTTTGCCCGTCCAGGTGAACTGGAATACTCGCTTTTCCACGTAGCGGGGGACCGCAGTGCACCAGTTATACGATTGGCATACCGATCCGGCAGGGAAATCCAAGTTCATTTCGACTTCGTAGCGGCCCGGTTTCAGCTTTGGCTCGGACGGGTAGATGTACGATTCGGTGGTGTAATTTCCCGTTATCGTCCCCCAGTCCCGGAGGGGCACATTCTTGCCGGTGGCGAGGTTCTTGATCAGGAACGTATTTTTTACGGGTCGATCCCTCATCCCCATGGAATCCGGGTAGGTACGGGTGGAATACATGAAAATACTCGTGCACCCGATGCTCTTTTTGTCCGCTTCACTCACCGTGGGGCCGACGCAATACTCGCTAAAGTCCGGGCCGATCCGCAGGTTTGCCGGTGGGCTGATTTCTTCGGCGGCCGCAGCTGGCACCGCACCGACGATTAGACCGGTGAATGCGAAGATGGCGACCACAATGGCAGCAAGTATTTTACGGATGGTTCCCCCTGGAGTGACGCACCCAAAATGTGCGTTCACTCAGATCAAACCACCCTTGGGCCCTCGTCGTCAAAGAAGTCTTCCCTGGGCGGAAGTTCGGCAGCAAAGGCTTCCTCTCTGGAGGCGGCATCCTCGCACCAGGTGAGGCGCATGGTCAGCGGTGTTGAAACTAGTTCACCAGGAGAACCACTATGAGCAGCACGCCACGGCCTTCGCCACCCGCGGGATGGTACGACATCGGCGGCGGCCGGAACCGCTGGTTCGATGGAGTGCAATGGAGCGGTTACTACCGGCTGGCCGAAACCGCCTCCCGGGCATAGCAGGGCCCCGGCCATGCAACCGGCGCGGGCCCTGCTTCTGGAGATTTTTGTTAGGTGCGGGGGACTTTGAGCCATTCCAGCCGGGCGTACCCGTATTCGAGGAGCATGGGTGTTGAAGCGAGAACTTTCCGTGCGGCCGATTCCAGATCTTGACCGGTGGCCTTCGAAATCTTCTTGATGATGGTTGGTATGTCGATCCCATCCTGGAGCCGTCTCAGCGAGGAAAACCGAAAGAAGGCAGTTGACCGTGGTGGACACCCGTTCCTCATGTCGCTCAAGAGCAAGCGAGCAGGGGGTGCGGATCGTCTTGAGGCTGCCGCAAGCGTGCTAACGCCGGTCGAGGACTTGAACCGCCTGGCCGCCTCGAAGAACAGAGACATCTCCAGCATCGCCAAGAAGACACTCCTGGCACTGATTACCGCCTAACGGCCCCGGGGAGCCCCTTTGGATTCATCACGAGTCCAAGGGGGTTTCTTTGTGCCCAAACCAATGGGGGGGGACGCAACGTCAAGGGTGCTTTTGGGCTGATGAGCATCCCACAAAAAAGTTGTGCGCATGGGTATGTGTGAAGTTGCAGTCCCGCTTCGCCACACAACGAAAAGGAACAAACTATGTGCAGATCAGCCCATGAGACCCTAGACAGCATCGCACTCCGCTGCCTGGGCAAATCAACATCTTCAGCCCACCGCCGTGATCGCGGCTTCGCCATATCCAAGCTCGGCTCAGCATCCCCCGAAAATATGGATCGCATCGCCCACCTCATCACCCTTGGATCCCTTGACCCTGTTGCCGCCAATAGGGCAGCTGTGGCGGCCAGCACCACGGACAGAGATGCATGGTTGATTGCCTCCCAGGATCGTGCTACCTCGGTGCGCCTGGCCTTGGCCAACAACGCCGCAGCAGTCGCTGATCCTGAGATCCTTGCACAACTGAAAGCTGGTGTCCGCACCAGGAAGGGCGAAATGCGGCCACAAGATGAAGCAGTCCTCGTCGCCTTGGGTGTCATCGATGCGACGGCAAAGCGCACACGCACGACCACAGCAAAGCGCACTCGCAAGCCTCTAGCGCCTCGAGTCCCCGCCGCCCCACCCGTCAAGCCCACATCGTCTGCAAACATCTTGTTCGAAGCTTCCGAGGCTCACGACAAGCTGCAGCAAATGTACGGCCAGCCAGAGCAGTGGGGCGATGCGGCGAAGCTTGCTTTCGAAGCTCAGCTGCAAACGCATCCGGGCATGGTCGATTTCTTCTCTCCAGCCGAAGCCGAGAAGATGTGGCCGGTGCTCGACCCCGAGCAGGAACTGAAATTGTTGGAGACGCACAAGAATGATGTGGATGTGGTGCGCCGAGCAGTGCTTTCAAACACCCCCGGAATTAGGTTCACTGCACTGAAATCGGCCTCCAGTGTCAAACAGCTGCTATTCCTGGCCAGTGACAACCAGTCCAAGGTTGCGGGCGGTGCCCTCATGGCATTGTTCGACCGAGGGTCCATCAAGACGAGTCCCCGAGACAACTCAATGAAAGCACGGGCAGAAGTTGAGTACCTGGCCCGACAAGTGTTCGGCACGGCCGCCTAAGGGGCGGGGAGGGCATCGAGGCATTGGTGTCCTCCCTTTCGGCAGTCCGGTGAATGCACTGCCGCAAAATAGCGAGTGGTGATCGCGGAACTGGTGTCCTGGCTGAACGCTCCGACGGGTTCCCGCTCCAAGCTGCCGTGATCACGCAGAAGAATGCGGAGCCGGGATGCGGCCCCCTGGCTTCATCCCGACTCCTCTTAGCCATTTGTGGGCGAATCTCCCAAGATCATCCCGGCTACTTCTATTGAGTGGCTGCTTTGCGTCCAGCTCACGGAGAGTGCCCCTGTGCACGAGAGCGGTGTTTGAAGGCTTGAAGTTCGCCCTGCCATGGCAAGTGTTCATCCTGGCGGGTACGGTCAAAGCACCTGCACATCGACTCAGGAACGTGTGGTGCACGGCCCTGAAGCGGAAGGCGAAAGATCATGGCCAACCTTGTATCCCGTGGACGGCTTGGCATCGTGGTGGTCACGGCATCGATCAGCTTTGCCTTCGCGACGGCCCTGCTGGTGAGGGAGCCGGCTTACTCCTGGTTGTTCCTCAGCCTTTTCCTGATGGCCCCGTATTTCCTGGTGAGCGCAGCCATATGCGGTGTGCTGGGCGTCGGGGCGGTCCAGCACAAGTTCATGATTCCAGCCGTCCCTTCCTGGATTGATCTAGTCATCCCCTTCGTGACATATGGGCTTGCCGCCGCGGCCTACCTGGTGGGTGCGGCGTTTATCGGAGCTTTGGCGGGTGAGCCGGTCTTCTGGGGATTCCCGGTGGGTTACTTCACCATTTCCGGTGTCCCCATGGTCATTCACCTGCTTGCGGCCACCGTCGTGATGCTGGCAGACCGGCGCCCCCAGCTGCAACGGTTTAGAGCGGGCCGGCCGAGGTCTGGCGGCGATGAAAGGTAGACAGACGCCTTGGAAGCAGGTTGATCGAGACAGAGTTTGGCGTTGGACGATTACAACGGGAGTGCACTCTTGTGCCGACCGGCTGTCCGCCATTCCTTGAGGGGGAAGCACCTAGCACGCTCCGTGTTTTTGCATCTTCCTTGGTTCCGAACTGTGTTCAGTAGTTTTCGGTGACGTATGCGTAGGCATGGTCGAAGAGGTCGCCCTGCAGCGGCAGCCCGTAGCGATTGAGTACGACCCGGATCGAGCCCCTCACAGTGCGGTCTCCGACTTTGGTTTTTGCCCAGCCCTCCCAGCCATTGCTTACTTCCCGAACTACCTCATCTATCTCAACGACCACCTTCTCGAGAATGATGGGTGTGCCCTCAGGCTTGAATTCGTGGAAGATTTGAGTCAGTGCGCCGATCTGGTGGTTTGGCAGAAGGTCTAGACCGGCTGCGCCGGAGGTGTCCTCCGCTTTCTCCGCCGCGGTAAGATCCTTGGCAATAGCAAGGAACCCTTGCAGCAATTCGACGCCTTCCTTGGCCCGCGTGACGCGCTGTTCACGCATTCTGTCCAGCCGGTCCGCGATCGATCGGTACACCGCGTGATCGCCGTTGGCGCCTGCGAGACGTCGCTTGAGTCGATTGGCGATGTTGTCAATGACTTCTTCAGTGGATACTGGCACAGGGTTGCCCGTATCTTTTTTCGGGTCGAGGGCTCCGGTGTCAATCAGCTTCTTTATGGTGTCTTGGTCAGCGATGATCATGTCGACTCCACCAATATCCACAGTGACGTCACCGATGTGCCCGTGAACCAGCTCCATTGTTTTGGCCCCTAGCCGTAACCACAGAAGTTCCTTGGTTGCGTCAGAGGGTGCGAGCGTCTCATAAATTTTGGCCAGCCACTTGTAGTCTCCTTGGTGCTTCTCGAGCCTTAGATTTGGCCAGGCGGCTTCCCAGAGGCCCTGCAACATTCCGAACTGGGCGCTGAAGTCAGCTATTTCATCCTGATTTGGTAGTCGGTTCGTGGCCTCGGAGAACGTTTCAAAATCAAATTTCATTTTGTCGATGCCAACGAATCGGACCAACGTCGTCTTGATCTCGGTTTCAAATTGGTCAACGAGAGTTTCGGCGTCGAGTAGCTTGCGTGCGTGCTCGGGGTCAGCAGGGCTCATTGCGCGGGCAAACCCATCGCCGAGACCAACATAGTCAACAATCAAACCATGCAACTTTTCCTGCCCCGTTTTTGGATTCCTCCAAGTGCGGTTCGTGCGCGTTATTGTCTGAAAAAGCGTGTGCATTTTGAGCGGCTTGTCCAGGTACATGACCCCTTCAACCGGTGCATCGAACCCAGTGCCGAGCTTGGAAGTGACGATCAGGAACTTCAGGTTGTCGCCATGTGTGCGGAACCGGTCCAGGAGCTGTTCCTCTTCCGCGCTGGTTAGGCGAAATTTGTTCCATTCCTGATTGTCTTTTGGCTGAACTGACATGACAACGGCTACTTCGTCCGTATCCGCGTTCTCGGATCGAGCTGCCAGCTGTTTGGTGAGTTCGTTGTAGTAGTCGGCGCACAACCCGCGGTCGAAAACGACTATTTGTGCCTTCATCCCAAGCGGATCAATGGCGGAGTAGAAGTGCTTAATGATGTCTGAGCAAACCTTTTGGACGCGCTCGGGGTTGGCAAAGAACGTTCGTGTTTGGGTGGCACGGGTGGCGAGGAAGTTTTTCGCTTCCTCATCCAGCCCTTCTTCATCAGCAAGTTCGTCGAATGCCTGGTCCAGCTCTTCTTTATGGATGTGGAAGTCAACGAGGCGCGGGGCAACATGAATGGGCACGGTGGTGCCATCGGCAATCGAACGATCACTGTTGTAGGAGTTCATCGCGTGGCCAGGGTCATCGGGGTCACCGAACAAGGAAAAGGTGTTGCGGTCATCATCCGCAATTGGTGTGCCCGTGAATCCGAAGAACCGCGCATGAGGGAATGCTGCGCGCAGGTGTTGGCCCAGTTGCCCCTCCTGGGTGCGGTGCGCTTCATCGACCAGAACGATGATGTTTTCTCGGTTGCTGAGTAGACCGGAATTCTTGAATTTGTGGACGGTGGAGAAGATGACACCGCGACGGTCTTGCTCAAGTAACTGCCGGAGTCGGGGAGAGTCTTCGGGCGTGGCAATCGAGGCCATGCCGGCACGAACAAATTGGCCAGACATTTGGGACACCAACTGGATCCGATCGGCAATGGCCACAACAGTTGGGTTGCGAAGCGCCGGATCCTTGACGAGCTTCATTGCCGCAAACAACATGGCAAGAGTTTTTCCCGAGCCTTGGGTGTGGTGGATGAGCCCTTGTCGTTTTGTTCGATGCAAGGCACGTTCATGAATGGCGGTGACAGCTTCAACTTGCGGGTAGCGAGGAACGATCTTGATGAGTTGAGGGGCTTTGCCGGCTCGTTTAACAGTTTCGAAAACTGTAAATTCATTGACGATAGACAGCACCATTGTGGGGGAAAGCATGAGCTCAACACTGCGTTTCACACGCTCCCAACCCGAAAGTTGAGCATCGTCTGCTGTGGACCCCCAGATTCCCCAGGAGTCAGTAGGCTGACCAATTGATCCATAGTGCAATTCTCGGCCGTCCGTGGCTACGGAGAACGCGTTGGGGACGAAGAAACCAGGCCATTTGGCCTCGTAGACATCGTGAATATCTTTTGCTGCATTCAGCCAGGTGATGCGTGAGCTTGCTCGCGTCTTGGTTTCAATGACCACCAAGGGCAGGCCATTTACCCACAGGATTAAATCGAATCGTGATGTCGACCCCGGGGTGCCGAACGTGACCTCGTCAGAGACGATGAACGAGTTTTGTGATTGGTCATTGAAGTCAATGAGTTGTACGGGCTGGAACCCCTTTGTTCCCCGGTACTGATGCGTTTTGAGTCCGCGGATCCATTCCAGGAATGCCTGGTTGGTTTGAACGGTCCCGTCTTCTCGGGCAGAAAGGATCCGCCGCTTCAGGACGGTAAGGATTTCGTCTGCACGGGATGGATCATCTGTAATGGCAGTATTCAGCCGGGTTAGGGCGTTGCTCAAACTAGCATGTAAAAACGTGTCCTCGGTGTTCCGGGGGAGTAGATGGCCGGGCACATGCTTCCAACCAGCTTGCACCAAGAGATCCAATATTGGCTTCTGCACTGTGTTCACTTCGTCGAACCCTGCCACGTGATTTCCCCCTGCGAATGGACTTCTGCACTTAGCCTACTCAACCGTGAAGTAAACCCGCGCGGAGATTACCCGGCCCCTATGCGTCGACAGCTTTCAGGAGCGCGTCGTAGGAATCCGGAATGGTGTGAGACCCGGAAAGCAACGAGGTCAACATTTCGGAACGTAGAGCTCGCAGGGATTCGGTGTGGCCTTTGGCAGCTTCGTGGGCTTCGAGAAACGATTCGGCCATTTCTACAATGCGAACTTGCTCCCCAGCCACCCGTGGAATCCTCACAGAAACCCCGGACAAGTAGTCGGGGATATTGAGGTTCCGGATCCCCGTAGTGAACTTTTGGTAGGGGAGCGATGCATCTGACCGATACAAGGCCCACATAATCCAGAAGGCGAGAGCGGAATCAACAACTTCAGGGTCTGGGCGCAGCAAACGCATGAAATCCGAAGGCACGACGTTCGTCTCGGTCGAGCTCATGCGGATAACGCGTCCGACAGGTTGAGTTGGTGACCCCCCTGACCGCTCCAAGACTATGTCGCCGGGTTCTAGCGAGCGGACCTTTGCTCTCTTTGCAGAGAGGGACCTTTCTGTTGATAACGTCAAATCAACATCGATGCGAGAACCGGCGTAGGATGACGGGCCGATAGCCTGCACCCTGGTATCTTCTTCGCTTGGAGGAGAACCCCAGGAGCCTCCGATGACATGGCGAAACATCGATTCAGCTTTTACGGGATCAGAATCGACTAGTGAGAGTTCCGACAGTATTGCCGATGCCCAAGACTGGGCACACTCGTCGGCAACCTGTTGAGCAGCCTCGATGGCTTCATCCAATGCGCCGATCAGATCAACGATGCGCCGCTGCTCGGCAATAGATGGGAGCGACATAGGCAGGGCAGCGAAGTCGCTCGCGGAAACGCGTTGACGGCCAGTTGATCCGACCATCAAGTTTATTGCCGAAGCGTGAGTTCCACTTTCGGACGCCCAGAGAAACAAGAACTCCGAGAGTGATTTTTCGCCGCCCCGGAGTACGATAAATTCTGTTGATCCGCCTACAGCCCCTAGATCCCGCGGGACCATCGCAATCTTTCCGTTTTCCAGGCACGGCGTAATCCTTGCAACTAAGACATCGCCGCCTTCCGCTCGAATGCCACCACGTGACCCCTTTGCGCCGCTAGTTGAAGCCCAGCGACCCCATTCGTCGACATCTGACATCGTGATAAACGGTGATTCTGGGGTGAGTTTCGAGGTTGGCGGGTTGATCATAGCAACATCCGCGAGCCTGACTACCTCCCAATTAGAAGTCATAGCCAGCCGCCTTCAACTTCTGAGCAAGGATGTCTTCGGCCGCGGCCAGCCGCTCGCGAGATTCCTTATAGGCGATCAACGCTTCTTCGACGTTGGCTTCGGCCGCGGTTTCGCCCTTGAGATACCGGCCGATGTTGAGGTCGAACCCGTTCTCTTCGATCTCTGCCAAGTCGACGAGGCGAAGGCTGAGCCCGTCGTCACCGTCAATGTCCACGCCCCGCTTGTAGGCGACATCAATGACCGCGATGTCTTCCTCCGACATGGTGTTCTGGTTCTTGCCGACCGAGTAGCGCTTGGTTGCATCGATAAACATGACCTTGCCGTTGCGTTCGGCGGGCTTGTTGTGGCGGAACACCAGGATGGCAACCGGAATGGACGTCGAGTAGAAGAGGTTGTTAGGAAGGCTGATGACCGCTTCGAGGACGTTGTCACGCAGAACTGCCTCGCGTATCGCCCCTTCCTTGCCGCCGCGGAACAGCGTTCCATGGGGCATGATGACACCAACTCGGCCCGTGTCGTCTTTCATGGATGCGATCATGTGCTCAATCCATGCCCAGTCGCCGTTCTTGGCCGGTGGGACACCGTACTTCCCGCGTCCATGCGGGTCGGTCGCCCACGTATCAGCGCCCCAATTCTGCAGACTGAATGGCGGGTTGGCGATGACGATGTCGAACTTTTTCAGCCCGCCACCGTCCAGCAGCTTCGGTGTTCGGAAGGTGTCACCACGGGCGATGGTGAAGTCCTCGAGCCCGTGGAGGTAGAGATTCATCTTGGCGATCGCACTGGTGGTCAGGTTGATCTCCTGGCCGTGAAGCTCCAAGGTGAACGGGTTTCCGCCAGCCTCCTTGACCGCTAGGACGGTTTCCACGAGCATGCCTCCGGAGCCACAGGCAGGGTCAGCGATGCTGTCACCAATTTTCGGGTCTAACAACTTCACCAGCAGGTGCACCACATGCCGCGGTGTAAAGAACTCACCCGCCTTCTTGCCGGAGGCTTCAGCGAATTCGCGCAGCAAGTATTCGTAAGCAGAGCCGAGCATGTCACCGCTCACTGAAACAGGGTCTAGGCGAACACCATGGAAGGCATCCATCAGGGCGGTCAATGCGCCTTGCGGGAGTCGGTCCTGGTTGGCCCAATTGACGTCCCCGAATACATTGGCCAGCGACTCCGGGTTGGCAAGCTGTAGCTGTTGCAGCACGTGGTCAAGCTTCGCGCCGGTGTGCTGCGTCGTTTCAAAGACGTCGGCCCAACGACAGCCTTCAGGGACTACGAAAGTGTGGAGGTCCGCTTCTACTTCAGATGTCAGCTTGTCGCCGTACTCGAGCATGGCGAGGTTGTGTTCGTAGTCCCAGATGTCACTGATCCACTTGAAGAACATGATGGGGAGGACGTAAGCCTTGAAGTCACTTGGGTCCACGGGGCCGCGAAGCGCGTTAGCCGCTGTCCAAAGCGTTGACTCCAACTGTTGTTGAGTCAGGTGGGCTGGGTCCAGTGGTGCGAGCGTCAAATCGGTCCATTCATTGTCTTCTTTGGAGCTCTGGCGGCGAGCCGACAGATCGATCAATTCAATCACGCCTTAGTTCATTGAGTGGCTTTGCAGCTTCATGGCTGGCGATGACCGATCGACGGTAATGCGGACGGCATGCTTGTCGAGGTCTCGACGATTCCCAGGCCGGACGCCATATAGGCTCTGAGCATGGCCTATACAGCGCACGTTCTGCGAGTAATGATTGCTTCTCCCTCGGATCTACCTGAGGCCCGTGATGCGGTCCAGGAAGCCATCTATAGCTGGAATCAGTCCCATTCACGGAAGAACAACGTCGTCCTCCTGCCTTGGCGCTGGGAGACCTCATCCGTGCCTGTCGTGGGCGGGCGCCCGCAAGCACTCATCAACGCCCAAGGGGTTGACGAGTCGGACATAGTCTTCGCGCTGTTCGGCAGCCGGCTTGGCAGCCCGACCGGTGAAGCCGTTTCCGGTACTGCTGAGGAAATTGAGCGGGCAGTGGGCTTGGGCAAACCCGTTCACGTGTATTTCTCGAGCGCACCGTTACCAAGCGACGTTGATGTTGACCAGCTGGTTGCTTTGCGTGACTTCAAGAAAGACATGCAAAGCAAGAGCCTGCTTGGAGAATTCAGCACGCCAAGCGAGCTCAATTATGAGGTCTGGAAAGCGATCGAGCACGATCTTGAAACGCTTGCCCTGGGCAGCCCTGTGGCTCCGAAACGAAACCTGGGTGTGGACTTCGTTGTGCAGCCACAAAGGACGCGTGAGCTCAGCAGCCATGATGCCAAGGGGAAACCCCGATATACCACGCGAAATTGGCTGGATATCACCAACCAGGGTGACCAAGACGCCGAGCAAGTCGTCTATGAAAAAGTGGGGGACAACTCCGGCATGACCTTGCTTGCTCCTGAAGAACCCACGGTGATTCATCGCGGTCAGACTCGAAAAGTTAATGTCTTCTATAGCATGAGCGGCTCTGGGGCGGCCGTAGTCCGGATCGGATGGGTCGAAGATGGACAAGAGAAGCAAAAAGACTTCCACGTGGGCTGAGCCTGCACCAGTTAAGCGGATCATCGCTGGCGCCCGATCACCGCGGACGTGGGGAAGCCCGGCCACAACTGGCGGATTCTAGGGGTCGTTGCAACACCTGGTGGCTAGGCTGCCAACAGTAGTTCACGCAGGCGCTCGGTTGGGGTATCCCAGCCGAGCGTTTTGCGTGGGCGTCCGTTGAGCAGGCGGCTGACCCGTTCGAGCTCCTCGGGGCCGTGGGTGCCGAGGTCGGTTCCCTTGGGGAAGTATTGGCGCAGCAGCCCGTTGGTGTTCTCGTTGGATCCGCGTTGCCAGGGGCTGGCGGGGTCGCAGAAGTAGACGTCCATGTCGGTGGCGATGCTGAAGGCCTTGTGTTTGGCCATCTCCGCGCCTTGGTCCCAGGTAAGGGAACCGCGCAGATGCTCAGGCAAGGTGCCCATGGTCTTGATCAGCCCGTCCCGGACCGATTCGGCGGTGTGGTCCACCGGCAGGTGGATCAACATGACGTAGCGGGTGGTGCGTTCGACCAGGGTCGCGATCGCCGACTGGTTGTAGGAGCCTGTAATCAAATCCCCTTCCCAATGCCCCGGGAGGGCGCGGTCTTCGATCTCGGCTGGACGTTCGGAAATATTGATCATCGGATCGCGGAACCGGGAGGTGCGTTCCTCGGGGCTTTTGTGCTTCTTGCGGCGGGTTCGCCCGGTGCGTAGCGCCTCTTTGACGTCGCGTTTGAGTCCGCCGCGGGCCTGGATGTAGAGGGCTTGGTAGACCGTTTCGGGACTCACGCGCATGACGGGGTCATCGGGGTATTCCTTGATCAGCAAATGCGAAATCTGTTCTGGAGACCAGCGTGTGAGCAGCTTGGTTTCCACGTACTCACGCAGCTTCCCGGGTTCTGCCAGCTTACTGTCCTTGGGCCGTGCCCGGGCGGCAGTGGCGGCGCGGTGCGCGCCGTAAGGTTGGTAGCCGAGCACCGGGTGGCTGTTGCGTTTGATTTCGCGGCTGATGGTGCCCACGGAACGGCCCAGTGCCCTGCTGACCGCCTGCATTGAGGCTCCTTGCGATCGCAGGTCAGCGATGCTCTCCCGCTCGGGCAGGGAGAGGTAGCGGGTGCTGACGGGCTGCTCGAGGGCTTCCAAGGCCACCGGGGCGGGTTCCGGCTCTGCCGCCGCTGCTGTTAGCCCCGGTGGCGCCGCAGGGGCTGAAGGTTCCGCAAAAGTTGTTGTCACTTCCTGTTTATACGGCAGATCCGCAGTATGGCCCTCGGCGGCCGCCGTGTCGTTTGCGGCCTGTTGCCGGTCCCATGCGTAGGAGCTCGGTTTGCTGGCGCCGACTGCGAAGGCGGCGTCTCTCCGCCCGGCCCCTTCGCGGCGCAGACGGAGGTAGTCAAGCTGCTTCTTTGATGGCGGTCGCCGAGTGACGGAGACCAGGCCTGCGGCCTTGGCCCAGTTGGAGCAGGTGGAGTAGTTCAGGCCGAGTTCTCTGGCTGCAACGCTGACGCTGCCGACTTCCCGCAGCAGGCCCAGGAACTCGTCAATCACCGCCGCTGGGTGGCGTTGCGCGGGACCAGGTTTCACAGTCTTCGTGGCCCGTGGTTTTCTCCCGGCAGGATTGACCCGGCCAGCCCAGTTGTGCGCAGTGCTGATGTTCTATCCCAGCTCCTGGGCCGCCGCGGTGATGGTGCCGGTCCGGTCCAGAAC